>NZ_JBHYZV010000074.1:0-36521 GCF_042753905.1 Streptomyces sp. NPDC059248
CGCCCGGGCCCATCATGTGGTGTTTTTGATCCCGTGTGGGGAGCCCGACCGCGCCTCTGGGGGGGGGGGGGGGGGGGCCCCCGGCCCCCCCCCCCCCCCGTCCGTTCACCGCCGGGTCTACGCCGGCCAGGCGTCCGCCAGCATCGCCCGGGTGTCGGCGAGCAGTTGCGGCAGGACCTTCGTATGCCCCACGACCGGCATGAAGTTGGTGTCCCCGCCCCATCGCGGCACGATGTGCTGATGCAGATGGGCGGCGATCCCGGCCCCCGCGGCGGTGCCCTGGTTCATCCCGATATTGAAGCCGTGGGCGCCGGAGGCGGTCCGCAGCGCCGCCATCGCGCGCTTGGTGAAGAGCGCCAGCTCCGCGGTCTCCGCGTCGTCCAGCTCGGTGTAGTCGGCGACATGGCGGAACGGCACCACCATGAGATGGCCGCCGTTGTACGGGTAGAGGTTGAGGACCGCGTACACGGCGGTACCGCGGGCGATCACCAGCCCGTCCTCGTCGGATTTGGCCGGGATGGCGCAGAAGGGACAGCCGTCGCCCGCCTCGGGCCCGGTCGGCTTGTTCTCGCCTTGGATGTACGCCATCCGGTGCGGCGTCCACAAGCGCTGGAACGCGTCCGGCGTCCCCACCCCGATCTGCTGCTCCGGCTCGTTCGTCATGCTGTGCAGCATATGGCGTGGGCGGTGCGCCGCGTGTCGCCGGGGGCGGCCCGGCCGGTCCGGCGATGCTGGTCGGGTGAGTGCCCCGAGCCCCGGCCGCCACGAGCCCGCCGAGCCCGCCGAACGCGCCGGTCCTGCCACGGGCCGGGAGGAGCGGATGTGGCGCTGGCGCCGCCGTACCGAAGTGCCCCTCTTCTTCGCCTCCACGGTCTTCCTGGGCTGCTACGCGGTCCGGATCCTCGACGACGACCTGTCGCAGGCCTGGCGGGACGTCCTGCTGGCGGTCACGTACACGACATGGGCGATGTTCGTGGCGGACTACGCGGTCCGCTGGCGGATCAGCGGCCTGGGGCCGTCCTTCGTCCGTACGCATCTGCTGGACGCGGTCGTGGTGGTGCTGCCGCTGCTGCGACCGCTGCGGATCGTGGAGATCTACGAGTCCGTGCAGCACCGCCACGAGCACGCCAGGCTCTCCCTCTACGCCCGGGTGATGGCGTACGCGAGCATGACGGCGACCCTGCTCGGTTTCGCGGGCGCGCTCACGGTGTACGCGGCGGAGCGCGGCGCGCCGGGGGCGACGATCAGGACGTTCGGGGACGCGGTGTGGTGGGCCTGCTCCACCCTGACCACGGTGGGGTACGGGGATGTGACCCCGGTGACCCCGAAGGGCCGGACGATCGCCGCGTTCATGATGGCCGGAGGGCTGGCGCTGCTGGGCGCGGTGACGGGCTCGTTCTCGTCGTGGCTGATCCAGAGCTTCCGGCTCGACGAGGACGAGAAACCCCCGGGGGAATCCCCCGGGGGCCTCGGCTGAGCGGGCCGCCGGCCACCGGCGGGCGGGGCGCCGCGCGGCGGTGGTCGGACGGTGTTCGGGCCGGTCGGGCCGGTCAGACCTGGACGCGGTCCGCGACGACCTGGGCCAGCTTCTCCAGCGCCTGCTCGCGCGGGACGCCGTTCTCCTGGGAGCCGTCGCGGTAGCGGAAGGAGACCGTTCCGGCGTTCATGTCGTCGTCACCGACGATGATCATGAACGGGACCTTGAGCTTCTGGTGGTTCCTGATCTTCTTCTGCATCCGGTCGGACGAGCTGTCGACCTCGACCCGCAGGCCGCGCTTCTTGGCGTCGGCGGCGAAGCCCCGCAGATAGTCGACATGGGCGTCGCCGATGGGGATGCCGACGGCCTGGACCGGGGCCAGCCACGGCGGCATGGCGCCCGCGTAGTGCTCCAGCAGGACCGCGAAGAACCGCTCGATGGAGCCGAACAGCGCCCGGTGGATCATGACGGGCCGCTGCCGGGAGCCGTCGGGGGCGGTGTACTCCAGGTTGAACCGCTCGGGCAGGTTGAAGTCGAGCTGGACGGTCGACATCTGCCAGGTGCGGCCGATGGCGTCCCGGGCCTGTACGGAGATCTTCGGGCCGTAGAAGGCGGCGCCGCCCGGGTCGGGGGTGAGCGGCAGGCCCTGCTTCTCGGCGACCTGGCGGAGGACCTCGGTGGCCTCCTCCCAGGCCTCGTCCGAGCCGACGTACTTCTCCGGGTCCTTGGTGGACAGCTCCAGATAGAAGTCGGTCAGACCGTAGTCGCGCAGCAGATCGAGGACGAAGGTGAGGGTGCGGTCCAGCTCCTCGGCCATCTGCTCACGGGTGCAGTAGATGTGCGCGTCGTCCTGGGTGAAGCCGCGGGCCCGGGTCAGACCGTGGACGACGCCCGACTTCTCGTGGCGGTAGACCGTGCCGAACTCGAACAGCCGCAGGGGCAGTTCGCGGTACGAGCGGCCCCGCGCGTCGAAGATCAGGTTGTGCATCGGGCAGTTCATGGGCTTGAGGTAGTAGTCCGTACCCCCGTCGAGCTGCATGGGGGGGTACATGCCCTCGGCGTACCAGTCGAGGTGGCCGCTCTTCTCGAAGAGGGCGCCCTTGGTGGCGTGCGGGGTGTAGACGAACTCGTACCCCTCCTCCTCGTGCCGCTTGCGGGAGTAGTCCTCCATGACCCGGCGGACGATGCCACCGCGCGGGTGGAAGACGGCGAGGCCGGAGCCGATCTCGTCGGGGACGGAGAACAGGTCCAGCTCGGTGCCCAGCCGGCGGTGGTCGCGCTTCTCGGCCTCGGCGAGGAAGTCCAGATGGGCCTTGAGCTCGTCCTTCGACGGCCAGGCGGTGCCGTAGATGCGCTGGAGCATCGGGTTCTTCTCGCTGCCCCGCCAGTAGGCGGCGGCGTTGCGCATCAGCTTGAACGCCGGGATGGCGCGGGTGCTGGGCAGGTGGGGACCCCGGCAGAGGTCCTTCCAGCAGAGCTCGCCGGTCTTGGCGTCGAGGTTGTCGTAGATCGTCAGCTCACCGGCGCCGACCTCGACGTCCGCGCCGTCGTCGCTGGACGCGGAGCCCTTCAGGCCGATCAGCTCCAGCTTGTACGGCTCCCCGGCCAGCTCCTCACGGGCGGCCTCGTCGCTCACCACCCGGCGGGCGAAGCGCTGGCCGCGCTTCTGGATCTCCTGCATCTTCTTCTCGACGGCCTTGAGGTCCTCGGGCGTGAACGGCTTCTCGACGTCGAAGTCGTAGTAGAAACCGTCCTTGACCGGCGGGCCGATACCGAGCTTGGCCTCCGGGAACAGCTCCTGCACGGCCTGGGCCATGACATGGGCGGTGGAGTGGCGGAGGATGTCGAGGCCGTCCGGCGAGGAGATCTCCACCGGCTCGACGGTCTCGCCGTCCACGAGCTGGTACGCCAGGTCCTTGAGCTCGCCGCCGACGCGGGCGGCGATCACGGAACGCTCACCGGTGAAGAGGTCGGCGGCCGTCGTACCCGTGGTCACCACGCGCTCTTCCCGCTCGGAATCGCGTTGGACGGTCACACGGACGTCTGACACCGGTCTCTCCTGACTGCTGAAGGGGTCGCGCCCACGAAAACCGGGCGCCCCTGAATCGTACCGAGACCGGGGCCCCGGCCGCGAAACGGTCGCCCGACGGCCCCGGCGCCGGTCACTCCCCCGGGTCCCGACCTGCGGCACATCCGCCCCGGCGAGCACCCGGAACCGTACCGTGCCCGGACCGTGCGGGCCCGCGCGCCGCAGCCTGACGACCGTCCCCGTGCCCCGTACCGGCCCGGACGGCTCCCGGCGGGCGCCCCGGCGACGGGGGACCGGGCGAGCTGGACGGTGGCGCCCTCGCAGCCGCGGACCGCGGCGGCGGCGACGGCGTGCGGACAGCCGATCCGAAGCGTTTCCCCGCACGCGGTGACGGCGAGCGCGCCCCGGGGCGCCGCGGTCCATGGGTACGGGAGTCGCCCCGCGGTGCTCCCGGGCGCTGAAGAGAGGGCGGGGACGCCATGGTCCTCGGCCTTCCGGGATGATCCGTCCGATGTGCCGGTGTTCCTGGCGGGCTGTCAGGTGCCGGGCCCGTCATGTGCGGGGTGAGTGTGGTGACCGTCCCGCGTACGCGGCGGACGGGCCGGGTATCACCGATGCGACGGAGGAAGCTCCATCTGCCGTACGGGTGCGAGGAGTTCGGCATGACGTGCTGGTTCGAGGGTCCGCTGGCCGCGTTGGACACGGAGACGACGGGGATCGACGTCGAACGGGACCGGATCGTCTCCGCGGCCCTGGTGGTGCAGACGGCGGCCGGGACGATCCCCCGGGTGACCCGCTGGCTGATCGATCCGGGGCTGCCGATACCGCCGGGCGCGACCGCGGTCCACGGACTGACCGACGATCATGTACGTCGGCACGGCCGCTGGCCGGCGCCGGTGATGGAGGAGATCGCGCGGGCGCTGGCCCGGCAGTGCGCGGCGGCCCGGCCGCTGGTGGTGATGAACGCGCCGTTCGATCTGACGCTGCTCGACCGCGAACTGCGCCGCCACCGCGCCTCGTCGCTCTCCCGGGCGCTGGAGAACGTCCCCTTGTGCGTGCTCGACCCGCTGGTGCTGGACAAGCAGCTGGACCGCTACCGCAAGGGCCGCCGGACGCTCCCGGATCTCTGCGGGCAGTACGGGGTGGTCCTGGACGGGGCGCACGAGGCCGCGGCGGACGCGACGGCGGCGCTGGAGGTGACCCGGGCGGTGGGCCGGCGGTTCGCGGCCCGGCTGGAGCGGCTGTCGGCGGCCGAGTTGCACACGCTGCAGGCCGTGTGGCATGCGGGGCAGGCGCGCGGGCTCCAGAACTGGTTCACGCGGGCGGGGACGGAGGAAGCGGTGGATCCGGCGTGGCCGCTCCGCCCCGAACTGCCCGCGGCGGCCTGAGCGCCGGTCCCGCAACGAAAAGCCGGTCCGTCGTGACGACGGACCGGCTTTCTCCCGGTGGGCGATACTGGGTTCGAACCAGTGACCTCTTCGGTGTGAACGAAGCGCTCTCCCACTGAGCTAATCGCCCGGGAACGCACCGAACGATACAGGCAACGAACGGCCGCCTTCAAATCCGATGTCCGCTTCCCAGGTAGCGGCCGAGACCGCGGCGGCCCGAGCGCATCATGACGGCGTGGTTGGCCCGGAACAGCGGGCGGCAGGGCACGGCGAGCCGCCGCATCAGGGGCCGCAGGATCTCCACCTCCTGGTCGTACACGGCCCGGGTGCCGGTGCCGCGCGGGGCGACGGTCCAGCGGGCCCAGCCCTCCAGATCGCCGTGGAGCGCGACCTGGAGCACGCCCGCTTCCGGGTCGCGGCGCAGCGCGCGGGCGGTGACGGCGAGTTCGTACGGGAGCACCGATCCGAACCGGGCGGCCCCCCGGTCCTCGCCGAGTTCGGTGACCTCCCGCACCTGGGGCCACCAGCGGGGGTAATCGGCGGGCCGGGCGAGGGCCGTGAAGACGGCGCCGGGCGGGGCGTCGAGATCCCATACGCAGTGGAAGCGGTAGCGGAACCAGTCCATGACCCCAGTCTGCCGCGATCGCCCGATCGTCTCCCGCGGATCTCGCGGGACGCACGGGACGCGCGACCCCGGCCCGGGGGTGGACGCCCCGCCTCGCGGCGCGGGCGGGGCCGTACCGGTCCCCCGGGCGGGCCGGGGGCGTACCCGTGCATCGCGCGGGGCGGGGGTCCGGGGTGGGCGGGCCGCGGTACTCAGCCGGGGTGAGTATCCGCGCCCATGTCCGGCGGAGTGGTTCCGGCCACACTCCGGAGCATGACTCCGTCCCCGACTCCGCCACCGCCACCGCCCGCCGACGAACTGGTGTACGTCGACCGGGAGCTGGCCCGGCTGGAAGCCCACCGCCTGGAGTTGCTGCGGCGACGCGCCTGGCTGATGTCCCGGCTCGCCGAGCCCGCCGAGCCCCGGGCCAGGGCGGCGGCCACCGCCCCGGGGTGGCAGCCGCCGCCGGGGCGGACGGCCGATGTGTCCGGGCCCGGTGTCCGGGATGTCCTGCTGGCCCTCGGCGGGGTGCTGCTGGCCATCGCGGCCGTCGCGTTCACCGTCGTCGGCTGGGGGGCGTTGGGGATCGCCGGGCGGGGCGCCGTCCTGGCCGCGGTGACGACCGGCGCGCTGGCCGCTCCGGTCGTCCTGTCGCGCCGGGGGCTGACGTCCACGGCGGAGGCGGTGGCCGGTGTCGGTCTGGTGCTGACCGTGCTCGACGTCTACGCCCTGCGGCGGATCGGCTTCGGCGGCGGGGACACCCTCGCGTACACGGCCGTGGCCGCCGCCGTGCTGGCGGCGGCGTGGGCGGCGTACGGCAGGCTGCTGCCGGGCCTCGCCCTGCCGCTGCCCGCCGCGGTGACGGCGGCCCAACTGCCCCTGGTGCTGTGGGCGCACGCCGCGGGCACCGGTCTCGAGGCGGCGCTGACGGTGACCGCCGCGTTCGACGCCGCGATCGCCGTGCGCGTGTCCCACCCCGTCGTACGGCGGCTCGCGGTCTCCTTCGCGACGGTCACGGGCGCCTGGTCGGCGGCCCTCGGACTGACCGCGTCCGCCCAGGCGGACTCCCCCGCCGCCGCGCTCGGCCCGGCGGCGCATCTGACGGCGCTGGCGGCGGTGGCACTGTACGCGGCCCGGCCGGGGAACCGGGCCGCGGCGCCGTGCGCGGCCGCCGCCGGGCTCGCCCTGACGGCGGCCGCGGGCGGCCCGGTACGGGAACTGCTGCCGGACGGCTGGGCGGTGACCGCGTACACGCTGACCGCGGCGGTCCTGCTCGCCGCCGTCCCCGCCCGGCTCCCCCGGGACCTGGCACGGGGTCTGCGCGGCGCGGCGGCGGGGGTCCTGGGGACGGCACTGCTGCCGACGCTGCCGCTGACGGCGGCGGCGCTGGCGGGCCCGGTGACGACCCTGCCGGGCCTGTGGCGGGGCGCGCCGGAGAGTGTGGCCGCCGGCATCGGGGGGACGGGCGCGGAGCTGCTCCCGGAGTCCTTCTCGGCGGCGCCCGTGACCCTGCTGCTGGTGGCCGGGGCGCTCGCCGGATACGTACGCCTCACCGGCGCTCCGGCGGAGCCGGCCGGCGACAAGGCGGGGCCCGACCCGCGGCCCATGGCCCGGCGGGCCGCCGCCGGGCTGCTGTGGGCGGCCCTGGCCACGGTCCCGGCGGCCGTGCCCATGACGTACACCGCCGCCGTCGGATACGGGCTGCTGCTCACCCTGGGGGCGCTGGCGCTGGGCGCGAGCGGACGGGCGCCGTTGACGGGTCCGGTGGCGCTGGGCTGCGGACTACTGGGCGCGGTGGCCGTCGGCGGGCTCGCGGCGGCCACCCGGCCCGCGACGTTCACCGTGCTGGGCACGCTGGTGGCGGCCCTGGTGGCGGGTGCCGTACGGACCCGGGCGGGGACGGCCGTACGGACCGTGCTCGCGGTCGCCGCCGCCCTGTTCGGCGGCTGGCTGCTGCTGGCCGGCGCGCGGGCGGCGGAGCTGTCGGCGCCGTGGTCGGGGCTGCTGCTGATGGCCGTACCCGCCGTGCTGTGCGCGGTCGCCGCCCGGCGTCCCGAGGTACCGGCCGCCGCGATGGAGGCGACGGCGGCGCTGGTGACGGCCGTGGCGGTCCTGCTGGCCGCGGGCGACCTCCCGATGACCTCGGCGGTGCTCGGTCTCGCCGGGGTCCTGGCGGCGGCCTCGGCGCTGCGCCCGGAACGGCGCCGTACCGCCGGGGCGACCGCCGCCGCGCTGTTCGTCCTGGCGACCTGGGTACGGCTGGCGGCCTGGGAGGTGACGGTCCCGGAGGCGTACACCCTGCCGGTCTCCGTCCCGGCCGTCGCGGTCGGCTTCCTGCTGCGGCGCCGCGCGCCGGAGACCTCGTCCTGGACGGCGTACGGCGCCGGACTCGCCGCGACCCTGCTGCCGAGCCTCGCCACGGCCTGGGGCGACCCCGGCTGGACCCGCCCGCTGCTGCTGGGTCTCGCGGCCCTCGCGATCACCCTCGCCGGGGCCCGCGGCCGCCTCCAGGCGCCGCTGGTCCTCGGCGCCGCGGTGCTGGCCCTGATCGCGCTGCACGAGCTGGCGCCGTATGTGGTGCAGGCGGTGGGCGCCCTCCCCCGCTGGCTGCCGCCGGCCCTCGCGGGCCTGCTGCTCCTGGTCACGGGCGCCACCTACGAACAACGCCTGCGCGACGCCCGCCGGCTGCGCGACACGGTCCACCGCATGAGCTGATGCCGTGCCCGGCGTACGACGACGGCCGGGGCCGGTCCGCGAACTGTCGCGGACCGACCCCGGCCGGTGATGTGGGCGATACTGGGATCGAACCAGTGACCTCTTCGGTGTGAACGAAGCGCTCTCCCGCTGAGCTAATCGCCCGGGAACGCGCCGCCAACATTACCCCATGTCAGCGGGCCTACCGACCACTCGGCCGCCCGGAAGTCACCCGGCGGCCGCGCGGCCTCGTACCCCCATGGGCCTCATTCGCCCGAGGGCGTCACTCGTCGATCTTCCACGGCATCACGATGCCGAACTTCCACAGATACACCCCGGCCAGTACGGCACAGATGACCACACCGATCGTGGTGAGGATGATGTTCCGCCGCCGCACCCGGGGATCGAGCGCGCGCTGTGCCGCCTCGCTCACCTTGCGCTTGGTCCAGCGGAGCACCAGCTGGGCCCAGACGAACTCGGTGGCCCAGATCGCCATTCCACCGAAGATCACCACCCAGCCGGGGCCGGGCAGCACCAGCATGGCGACGCCGGCGCCGACGACCGCGAGGCCGACCAGGAATACCCCGACCTGCCAGCTCAGATGCAGCGCCTTCGACCGTTTGATGAAGGCGGGCGCCTTCGACCCGAGCACCGGCTCGGGCTTTCCCTCCGCGTCCGTCCCCGTACCGGGCGCGTTGTCGGCGGCCCCCGCCGCCGCCCCCGTCACGGAAGCCGAGTCCTGAGTCACCAGGTTCTCCCCCCGCTCGCTCTCCGTTTTCATGCACTCAAACGTACCGGATCACCTCCCCTGTTCACCGGAATGGGCGTATAACGCAAAGTAATGCACGGCCGTACGAGCGACATGAAGGATCACAAAACGGTCAGAGGGGTTTACAACGACACCGTAGGTGGCATGTCGATTTCGCCGACGTGCGAATCCCCGAGCGCACACTGAGCGAAAGGCCCTGGCGCTTATGAACACCACGGTCAGCTGCGAGCTGCACCTGCGCCTCGTTGTGTCGAGCGAGTCATCACTGCCTGTACCCGCGGGCCTGCGGTACGACACGGCCGATCCCTATGCCGTGCACGCCACTTTCCACACCGGAGCCGAGGAGACGGTCGAATGGGTATTCGCCCGAGATCTGCTCGCCGAGGGGCTGCACCGGCCCACCGGCACAGGTGACGTCCGAGTCTGGCCGTCGCGCAGCCACGGCCAGGGCGTCGTCTGCATCGCGCTGAGCTCCCCGGAGGGCGAAGCGCTGCTGGAGGCCCCGGCCCGGGCCCTGGAATCGTTCCTCAAGCGGACCGACGCGGCGGTGCCACCGGGCACCGAGCATCGCCACTTCGATCTCGACACGGAACTGTCCCACATCCTGGCCGAGAGCTGAGACAGGCCGGGAACCGCACGGCGCCGTCCTACTCGGGGGGACGGCGCCGCGCGGATCCTTTCATACGGCTCACCAAGGTGCCGTCATCACGTTCTCGTGGTGACGGCACCTTTGTGTTCGGGGGCGAACCGCTAGAGTCGGCGGAATTCGGCGGGCACCGGCCCGCGGTAGGCCATGGAGTGCATCGTGCTGATCCCTCACGACACCAGATTCGCCCTCGACATGGTGGTCGACCTGGTGAACACGGCGCCGCAGGACGACCAGGGCGACGGCGGAACCGAAGAGGGGCTGCCGGATATCCCGGCCCTCGACACCTTTGTCCGGGCACACTCCATCAGTGGTGTCGGAAGTCTCGGCGGTCGCGATCTGCTCGCCGTCCGGCGGGTCCGGGACCAATTCGCGGAGATCTTCGCGGCCTCCGAGCGGCGCGTCGCGGCGGAGCTGGTGAACGACCTGGTCGCCGAGGCGGGCACCACGCCCCAGCTGACCGACCACGACGGCTACGACTGGCACGTCCACTACTTCGCGCCGGGCGCGTCGGTCGCCGACCACCTGGCGGCGGACGGCGGGATGGCGCTCGCCTTCATCGTCGTCGCGGGCGAGCAGGAGCGGCTGCGGCGCTGCGAGGCACCGGACTGCGGCCGGGCCTTCGTCGATCTGTCGCGCAATCGCTCCCGCCGCTACTGCGACAGCCGTACCTGCGGCAATCGGCTCCATGTGGCGGCCTACCGGGCCCGCCGCAAGGAGGCGGCGGGCTGAGCGGGCGCTCACGCCCGCGCTCACCACGGAAACGTTCACAAGAGGAACAGATCGTGGACGGCGGCCATCAGCAACAGCACGCCGATCACCGTCAGGAAGATCATCAGTGGTGGCTGGGAGAGCGCGAAGAGACAGCCTCGGGGCTCCGGCGGCTGCTGCGGCTCTGGTGGTGTCGGTGCGGGGGTCCCCCGGGAGGTATCGAGCATCTCGGGGTGATGATGACGCAGACCGGGGCCCGTTGATCACTCAACACACATAGTCGGGGCGGGAGTTCATCACATCCCGCCCCACCGTCTCACCCTGTGAGAAGTTCCGACCGGCCGGTACAGAAACGATGCCCCGGCGGGCCTTCAGATGCCGTGCTTCTTGAGGATCGCCTCGATATCGCTGAAGTCCTCCCCCGCGCCCTGACCGGACTTCCGGCTTCCGCCCGAGGCTCCGGCCGGCTTCGACTGCTGGGCCGGCCTGGTCCGTCCGGCGCCGAGCGACGGTGCCGACGCCGCGGGCGCCACGGCGCCCCGCTTGGCCGCCGCCTTCGCCTCACGGCGCTCCTTGCGGCCCGGCAGGCCCTTGCGCCGCTCCACGCCACGGATGCCCATGAACATCGCCCACGCTCCGCCGAGCAGACCGAAGCCGATCCACGCCGTCGGGCTGAACGCCGTGTCCACGGCCCACGCGACGGCGCCGGTGAGCACCAGACCGAGCGGGATCAGGGAGTACGCGGCGATCCGCGCGGCGGTCAGGAAACGCCTGCGGTACGCCGTCACCCCGGCGATGCCCAGGCCCGCCGCGGCCACCGCGGAACATATGGTCTCGGCAATCATCCGGTCCTCCTGCTCGGTTCGGCGCCGGGTACGGCACCCGTCCACCCTGCTTCGCACTGCTGCGTCACTGCTGACCCGACCTACGGCGTTTCGGCGATTCGAGGCGCACGTACGGTTGTGTCCCTTCCATCCTGCACCGTCGGGGCCGGCGGGGGCCACGGGGACGGGCCGGACTCAGGGGGATCTCCGGGACCGGATCGTCCCCAGGTCGCGGCCCCGGCCCGGGACGGATCGCCGGGCTGGGAGACTCACCGTATGAACGACTCGACTCCCTCCTCCGTTCCCGCGCCGTCCGCCACGCCCGTGGTGCTGGACTTCTGGTGCGAGCTCCAGTGCCCCGACTGTCTGACCGCCCTCGCCGATCTGCGGGCCCTGGAGGAGCGGTACGGCGACCGGCTGGAGGTACGGCTGCGCCACTTCCCGCTGGAGAAGCACAAGTACGCCTTCGCCGCCGCCCAGGCCGCCGAGGAGGCGGCGGAGCAGGGCCGGGGACGGGCCTATGCCGAGGCCGTGCTCGGCCATGTGACCGAACTGACCGACCGCGGGGAGGAGTTCCTCGTACAGACCGCCCGCGACCTGGGCCTCGACGCCGACGAGTTCGATACGGCCCTGATCGACGGCCGCCATATCCTCGCCGTCGACGCCGACCATGCCGAGGGCAAGGCGCTCGGGGTCACCGGCACCCCGACCTATGTGGTCGGGGGCGTGCGGCTGGACGGCGGGAAGAGCCAGGAGGGGCTGCGGGCCCGGATCGAGGAGATCGCCGACCGGCTGCTCGCCGGGTGACCGCGACCGGTCGCGCCGAGGGGGCGGAGCGGGCGGCTCACAGCAGGCGCTTGGTCCAGACGACGGCGGCGGGCTCCCGGGAGCCGGGGCCGCCCGGCGGCCCGGTTCCCGGCTCCGGCCCGGTCTCCGGCCCCGGCTCGATCCCCGTCCCCGGCCCGTTTTCGGTATAGCCGAGCGCCGTGACCAGCCGGATCGCGGCCGCCGCTCCGGACGGTACGGACACCAGGACCGTGTCGCAGCCCCAGCCCCGCAGCACCTCCTCGGCGGCGAGCGCCGCGACGGTTCCCCGGCCGCGCCGCCGGTCGGCCTCGTCCACACCGAGCGCCCGGAGCGTTCCGGTCCCGGCTCCCGCCGACGGCAGGGTCGCGATCTCGACACCGCCGACGCGGCGCCCGTTGACACAGATGTCGTAGTCGCGCGCGCGGGCGCCGCCGGTCTCGTTCCGTGTCGGCCCGGTCGGCCGCAGGGTGGTCGTCACCGGGGTGTCCTACCCATCCCGGGCCCGGTCCCGCACCCGGGACGGGGGCGTTCCGTCAGGAGATGCGGGGATCGGGGTCGGCCGCCGCGCGCTCCTCGAAGATCCGCATCGCCTTGGCGGTGACCGGGCCCGGCGTACCGTCCAGTGCGCGTCCGTCGATCCGGTGGACCGCCTGGACGTCGCGGAGGCTGGAGGTCAGGAAGATCTCGTCGGCCCGCTCCAGGACGTCGTACGGCAGATCGGTCTCGACCGCGCCGGTCCACTCGACCGTCAGCGCGCGGGTGATGCCCGCGAGCGCGCCGGAGGAGACCGGCGGGGTGAGCAGCTCGCCGTCGACGACGACGAAGACATTGGACCCGGTGCCCTCGCACAACTGCCCCACCGTATTGGCGAAGACCGCCTCGGTCGCGCCCCGCTCGGTCGCACGGGCGAGGGCGACGACGTTCTCGGCGTACGAGGTGGTCTTCAGGCCGGTGAGGGCGCCGCGCTCGTTGCGCACCCAGGGGACGGTGATCGCGGCGGTGGTGTCGGGGCGGGGCGATACGGCGCCGAGCGCGACGACCAGGGTCGGGCCCGCGGTGCCCCGGTCGGAGCCGAGTGGGGAGATCCCGCCGGTATAGGTGATGCGCAGTCGGCCCAGGGGGACGGGAGCGGCTTCCAGGACGGCGGCGCAGGCATGCCGGATCTCGTCGTGGTCGGGGTCGGGCAGGCCCAGGCCGCGGGCGGAACGGGTGAGCCGTTCGAGGTGGAGGGTGAGGGCGAAGGCCCGCCCGTGTTCGGCCTTGGCCGTCTCGAAGACCCCGTCGCCGACGGTCAGTCCGTGGTCGAGTACGGATACCCGGGCCTCATCGGCGTCCTTCAGACCACCGTCCACCCACAGCTTCATCACGAGCGTCCTTCCGCGTTCAGGGCGGCCGGCGCCGGGTTCGCGGGACGCTCGGCCGGGGATGCCGCACCATCGGTGCCCGACGCTATCGCGAGCAGTCTGCGGGCCTTCAGCTCGGTCTCCGCCCATTCGCGTTCCGGGTCGGAGCCCCAGGTGATCCCGGCGCCGGTGCCGAACCGCAGCAGGGGGCGGGCCGGGTCGGCGCGGTCGATCCAGAAGGTGCGTATGCCCACGGCCAGCTCGGCCCGGCCGCGGTCGGCGTCGACCCAGCCGATCCCGCCGCAGTACGGGCCGCGGGGCGCGGTCTCCAGCGCCTCGATGATCCTCAGGGCGCTGGACTTGGGCGCGCCGGTGACGGAGCCGGGCGGGAAGGTGGCCCCGATCAGCTGCCGCCAGCCCCGTCCGGCCGCCAGCTCGCCGCGGACGGTCGACACCAGATGGACCAGTCCGGGGTGGGGCTCGACGGCGCACAGCTCGGGCACCGTGACCGAGCCGGTGGCGCAGACCCGGCCCAGATCGTTGCGGACCAGGTCGACGATCATCACATTCTCGGCGTGGTCCTTCTCCAGCAGGTCGGCCGCCGTCCGGCCGGTGCCCTTGATCGGCCCGGACTCGACCGTGGCGCCGGAGCGCCGCAGATACAGCTCGGGCGACGCGGTGGCGATCTCCACCCCGTGACCGGGCAGCCGAATCGTTCCGGCATAGGGGGCCGGGTTGCCGCGGGCGAGCAGTGCCGTCAGCGCGTCGACGTCGGCGGGCCCGTCCCGCTCCGGCAGCGGCGCGGAGAGCACCCGGCAGAGATTGGCCTGATAGACCTCGCCCGCCGCGATGTACTCCCGGATCCGGGACACCCCCGCGGTGTAGGCGGCGCGGTCGAGGGACGAGGTCCAGTCCGCGGGGTCCGGTCCGTGCCAGCGGCCGGGCACGGGCGCGGGCACCGGTTCGGTACGGACATCGGCGAAGCGGGCGCAGGTGATCCGGCCCTCGAAGTCGGCGGCGACGGCCCAGAAGCCCGTGGAGTCGAGGGCCTCGGGGTCATGGGTGACGTCCCGCAGACCGGTGGCGATCAGATGCCCGAATCGGGCCAGCGGAGGGTGGTGGTGCACGTTGTCGAGTCTATGACCGGGGCGGATGGGTCCCGGACGGCCGGACGAGGGGCCCGTGCCCCCGCGCCGGGGCGCGCCCCGGCGGCGTACCGGAGCCGCCCCCGGACGACTGCGGGACGCGCACACGTCAGCACGCTGCGGAAACGCGTTTTTGTGCTGGCCCCGGAATCCGCTAGAGTTCACCACGTCGCCGGGACGCGGAAGCGGGCCGGAAACGACAAGCGGACGTGGCTCAGTTGGTAGAGCATCACCTTGCCAAGGTGAGGGTCGCGAGTTCGAATCTCGTCGTCCGCTCGATGTTGGGGGATCTTCCAGAGCCCCCGCACTCCGGGTGGAGTGGCCGAGAGGCGAGGCAACGGCCTGCAAAGCCGTCTACACGGGTTCAAATCCCGTCTCCACCTCCAAGGACGATTAGCTCAGCGGGAGAGCGCTTCCCTGACACGGAAGAGGTCACTGGTTCAATCCCAGTATCGTCCACAGGATCCTTCGGGATCCCCCGCGCGATTAGCTCAGCGGGAGAGCGCTTCCCTGACACGGAAGAGGTCACTGGTTCAATCCCAGTATCGCGCACGCGGGCACACTGCCCGGCCTGCCTTCCGCGGGATGTATTCCGTGGTCGGTTCCCGCGCGATTAGCTCAGCGGGAGAGCGCTTCCCTGACACGGAAGAGGTCACTGGTTCAATCCCAGTATCGCGCACACTGACGAAGCCCCCGGTCACCTCTCGGTGACCGGGGGCTTCCGCGTATCCGACGGACCCATGGGTCCGTCGGGCCACCGGCCGGGTCGGCTCGGGCCGGTCAGGAGGAGAAGAGCATCCGGCCGAAGCCCTTGCGGTTGCCGTGGTGGCCGTGGTGACCGCCGTGATGGCCGCCGTGGTGCTGCGGGGCGCCCCAGGCGGGCGCGTGGGCCGCCGGGTAGGCGGCGGGCGGGCCGGGCGGCGGCGGGGGCGCCTGCTGCTGGGTCCACTGCGACTCCAGCCGGGTCAGCGACTCCAGCTCGCCGTAGTCGAGGAATATCCCCCGGCAGCCGCTGCACTGCTCGATCTGGACACCACTGCGGTTGTACGTGTGCATGATCGCGTGGCACTTGGGACACTGCATCGTCGGGCTGCTCCTCGCCTGTCGTTCCATGCGGCTGTCGTACCGTGCGGCCCGGTTGAGATACCCGGCCGCGGCAGCAGCCTACGTCGGCCCGGCCGCCCCGGACGAGGGATCGCGGGCTACAACTCCGGTGACAGCCGGGCGATTCGGGCACAGGCGTCGAGGACGGCCGTATCGGTCTCGTCCGGCTCCCGCTCCTCCCGGGCCGCCCTGAGCAGGGCGAGCGCCGCGGTCTGCACGGTCAGCGCGCGGGCCGGGACGTCCAGCCGGGCCCATGGGTCCGCCGGGTCGGCGGCCGGCCCCCCGGCCGCCGCATAGGCGCCGATGAAACGCTCCCACACCTCGGGCGCCAGCAGCCCGGCGGCGAACCAGGCCGCGGGGCGGCCCAGGTCCCAGGCCCGGTCGCCGATGCCCAGGTCGTCGATGTCGATCAGCAGCCACGGGCCGTCCGGCGCGGGGCCGCGGACCAGCTGGCCGAGGTGGAGGTCGCCGTGGCAGAGCCCGGTGGGCGCGGGCGGCGGGGCCTCGTCCCGGGCCCAGTCGGGCAGCCGGTGCCAGGCCCTGATCACGTCCCAGGTGGCCGGACGGCGGATGTCCCGGCGCATCCGGGCGACCGCGCGGGCCGCTTTCGCCGGGCCCCGGGCCGGGGGCGGCGGTCCTGGCAGGGACCCGGCCGGGACGGTGTGCAGCCGGGCCAGCAGGGTCGCGGTCTCCTCCCAGGGCGCGGCGTCCGGGTCGGCCGGGTCCACGGGCACACCGTGGGGCCAGAGGCTGACCGGGTGGCCGAGTACCTCCCGTACCTCCGGCGGGGGCGGGAGCGGGGGCAGCAGGATCCCGGCCAGCCGGGCATCGGCGGCGACGGCGATCCGGGCGCGGAGCGCCACCGGGTCGGCGTTCCCGTCATGGGCCTTGGCGACGGTGTCCCCGTGGCGGACGACGATGCCGTCGGGGCGGTCCGCGAGGACCTCGGGGCCGTGCGTACAGCCCCGGCACGCGGAGTCCGCCGCTGCCCCGTATCCGGTGTGCGCGGCGTCGCGCGCGAGACGGGCGAGCGCGTCGGCGACGGCGGTACGGGCGACGGTGGCGCCCACGGTCCCTCCCCCGGGTGCGGTACGGCTGCGGTACGGCTGCGGTACGGCTGCGGTACGGCTGCGGTACGGCTGCGGGGGCGATCCTACGACGCGCCGGTGACGCGCCGGGCGGGCCGTCCGGGACGCCTCGGGCGCGTACAAAAGAAAACGCGGTGGCCGGTCAGCTCCCCAGCTGACCGGCCACCACTGCCGTCCGCCGCACCCCCGTCCCCACGGGGTTATGGCCGGATGTCCCCGACCCGGACCGCTCTTCCGGGCCCGGGGCGCCGCTCAGCGCCCCAGCATCACGCCCACGGACGACGCTTGTGTCACTACCGCTTCCCAGCCACCGATGACATAGAGCAGCAGTGCCGCCAGGGGAAGGACCATGGCCGTGGCCACCAGGGGGTGGCGGCGACCGGCCGGCCGGCTGCCGAAGGCGACGGCCGTCCGGCTCTCCCGTGTCCGGGTCATGGTCCGCGTCACGGTGTCCGCCATGGTCCCTCTCCTGTCGTAGTCAGCAGCGGCGGGTGTCCGACCTCGGGGGACGAGTACTGCACCCGCCGCTTGACCTCAACATTAGGTTTCCGGTGCAGGCCGAACGTCATGCCCGCGTACCGATTACCGGGCCTCCGAGAGGATGAGCCGAGGCCCTTCGACGTACTCCCCAGGGTGGAGAAGCCTCCTCAGGAGTGAGGGGTTTCCCTGAGGGGGCGCTCTCCGGCCTCGTCCCTGGGCACGGGCTGCTCCACCAGCGCGAGCACGCGATTGGCCATAAAGCGGGCCGTCCGCACCACCGCCCCGCTCCGGGTGACTTCGCTCACTTCGACCACCCCTCTGCGAACGGCCGTCTCCACCCGCCGCCCTGCCCGGCTTGCCACGACTTCGTACGTACGCGTGCTGTCGCCCGCGTCCACGACGATCTCCACGCGATCACCTTTCACTGATCCAATCCCCCTCCGGTGACGGTCCGTTGAGTTCTCGCGCGGGCCCGGGGAGCCGGTGCGCGCACTCCCTGACCTCTGGTCAATTGTCCCACCGGGCACTGACAATCGATCGTCCCGAGAGGGCGCGGCCTATGAGCGCACCGGGGCGGGGGTACGTAAGCTGTGCCACGTCGGGACGGGCGACCGGATACCGCCGGTCGGAGCCGGTCCGGCGGACGACCGGCCGGACGGCACGGAACAACAGGGTGGGGCCGCCCACCGAGGGATACCAGGGTGGGGTTCCGCCCACCGCAGGCAGGGGACGGACGATGGCGATGATGCGGCTCCGGCGCGAGGACCCGCGTGTCGTCGGCTCGTTCCGTATCCACCGGCGGCTGGGCGCGGGCGGCATGGGCGTCGTCTATCTGGGCTCGGACCGGCGCGGCCAGCGGGTGGCGCTGAAGGTGATCCGCCCGGATCTCGCGGAGGACCAGGAGTTCCGGTCCCGGTTCGCCCGGGAGGTGTCGGCGGCCCGCCGTATCCGGGGCGGCTGTACGGCCCGGCTGGTGGCGGCGGACCTGGAGGCCGACCGGCCGTGGTTCGCCACCCAGTACGTCCCGGGCCCCTCCCTCCACGACAAGGTCAACGAGGAGGGGATCCTCCCGGCGGCCGAGGTGGCCGCGATCGGGGCGGCGCTCTCCGAGGGGCTTGTCGCCGTCCACGAGGCCGGGGTCGTGCACCGCGACCTCAAGCCGTCGAACATCCTGCTCTCGCCCAAGGGCCCCCGCATCATCGACTTCGGTATCGCCTGGGCGACCGGCGCCTCCACCCTGACCCATGTCGGCACGGCCGTCGGCTCCCCCGGCTTCCTCGCCCCCGAACAGGTCCGCGGGGTCGCCGTCACCCCGGCGACGGACGTGTTCGCGCTCGGCGCCACCCTCGCCTACGCGGCGACCGCGGACTCCCCCTTCGGCCACGGCGGTTCGGAGGTCATGCTGTACCGCGTGGTCCACGAGGAGCCGCATCTCCAGGGAGTGCCGGACGCGCTGGCGCCCCTGCTCCGGGCGTGTCTGGCGAAGGACCCGCTGGAGCGCCCCAGCACGCTCCAGCTCTCCATGCGGCTCAAGGAGATCGCGGCCCGGGAGGCACAGGGCCCGGCCGACAGCAGACCGCCGGTGGCGCGGGAGCGGATCGACACCCGGGGCGGTCAGCCGTCCCGCTATCCGCAGCGTACGGAGCGACTGGACCGCACGGAACGGCTGGACCGGCCCGAACGCGACCCCCGGGAGCGTGACCGGCGGACCGGCGAGCGCCGTACGGGCGGGGCCGGCGGGCCGCGTCCGCAGCCGTCGAGGACCGGTGGCTCGTCCCGGCCGCGCCCCTCGCGCGGCGGCGCGCCGTCGACCGCCCGGGGCCGTCAGGGCGGGCGCCCCGGTCCGCGTACGACATCTACGGGACGACGCCCCGCCAATCCCCGGCTGCTGCGGCAGCGCATCGTGGTCTTCTTCGTGGTGACACTGATCGTCGCGCTGGGCATCGCGGCGGCCCAGCAGCTGTAGGGACTCGCGGGGCGGGGGTCGGGGGCGGGGGCGGGGGCGGGGCCGGCGGATCAGGCTTCCGGGCGGCCCGACGCCACGGCGTAGAAGGCCACGGCCGCCGCAGCGCCCACATTGAGCGAGTCCACACCGTGGGCCATCGGGATCCGGACCCATTCGTCCGCCGCGACCAGGGCCTGCGTCGACAGTCCTTCGCCCTCGGCGCCCAGCATCAGCGCCACCCGCTCCATCCGGTGCGGCGCGGCCTCGTCGATGGCGGTGGCCTTCTCGTCGGGGGTGAGGGCGAGCAGGGTGAAGCCCGCCTCCCGTACGGCTTCGAGACCCCGGGGCCAGACGTCGAGCCGGGCGTACGGGACCGAGAACACCGCGCCCATGGAGACCTTCACGGACCGCCGGTACAGCGGGTCCGCGCAGTCCGGCGAGAGCAGGACGGCGTCCATGCCGAGCGCGGCGGCGCTGCGGAAGATCGCCCCAATGTTGGTGTGGTCGTTGACGGATTCCATCACGACGACCCGGCGGGCGCCGGTCAGCAGTCCGGCCGCGTCGGGCAGCGGCTTGCGCTGCATGGAGGCGAGCGCGCCCCGGTGGACGTGGTAGCCGGTGACGCGTTCGGCGAGCTCCGGGCTGACCGCGTAGACGGGGGCGGGCATCTCGTCGATGACATCGCGCATGACGTCGACCCACTTGGCCGACAGCAGCATCGACCGCATCGCGTACCCGGCGTCCTTCGCCCGGCGGATGACCTTCTCGCCCTCGGCGATGAAGAGGCCCTCGGCGGGTTCGCGCCTGCGCCGCAGCTCGACGTCGGTGAGGCCGGTGTAGTCGCTCAGCCGGGGGTCGTCGGGGTCTTCGACAGTGATGAGATCAGCCACAGGGTGATACTGCCTTCTCCAGGGATGGGTGCCAACGCCTGGACAGGGGTCGGTTACTGAAGGTTACAAGGGGGCGTTACGAGGGGGTGGGGCCGGCCGTGCCGCTCCCGGCGACCCGGGCGGCGACCGAGACCACGTCGCCGACGACGATCACCGCGGGCGGCCGGACGTCCTCGGCGGCGACCACGTCCCCGACGGTCGCCAGGGTGGCGTCGACCCGGCGCTGCGCGGCGGTCGTGCCCTCCTGCACCAGGGCCACCGGGGTGGCGCCGTCCCGGCCGTGGGCCACCAGCGCGCGGGCGATCGCGCCGATCTTGTCGACGCCCATCAGGATCACCAGGGTGCCGCGCAGCCGGGCGAGGGCCGCCCAGTCCACCAGGGACCGCTCGTCGTCGGGGGCGACATGGCCGCTGACCACGGTGAACTCATGGGCGACGCCCCGGTGGGTGACCGGGATCCCGGCCGCCCCCGGCACGCTGATGGAGCTGGAGATACCGGGGACGACGGTGCAGGGGATGCCCTCGGCGGCGAGGGCCTCGGCCTCCTCCATGCCCCGGCCGAAGACGAACGGGTCACCGCCCTTGAGCCGGACGACCGCACGGCCCGCCTTGGCGTGCTCGATCAGCGCGTTGTTGATGGCCTCCTGGGCCATGAACCGGCCGTACGGGATCTTCGCCGCGTCGATCACCTCGACATGCGGCGGGAGTTCGTCGAGGAGGTCGCGGGGCCCGAGGCGGTCGGCGACGACGACGTCCGCCTCGGCGAGCAGCCGCCGCCCCTTGACCGTGATCAGGTCGGGGTCGCCGGGGCCGCCGCCGACGAGGGCGACGCCCGGGGTCCGGGTACGGTGCTGGCGGGCGGTGATCGTACCGTTCCGCAGGCCCTCCACGACGGCGTCGCGTACAGCCGCCGTCCGGCGGGGGTCCCGGTCCCTGACCTCGGTGGTGAGGACGGCGACGGTCACTCCGGCGGAGCGGCCGGTGGCCGGGGTGAGGGCGGTGGCCACATCGGCGTCGTCGGAGCGTACGCACCAGACGCGCCGCTCCTCCGCCTCGGCGGAGATCCGGTCGTTGGCCTCGGGGTCGGAGGAGGCGACGACGACGTACCAGGCGCCGTCCAGGTCGCCGTCCAGATAGCGCCGCCGCTCCCAGCGGATCTCCCCCGCGGTGGCCATGGCCTCCACGGAGGGGGTGGCCGACGGTGACACCAGGACGACGTCGGCGCCCGCGGCGATCAGCGCGGGCAGCCGCCGCTGGGCGACCTGTCCGCCGCCGACCACGACGACACGGCGGCCCGAGAGCCGCAGCCCCACGGGGTAGGCGGGATGCGGATGCGCTGGCGTCTGCTGGGGCATGGGGTTGGGGCTCCCTGGGGCGCGGCATGGGACGGGGAGGTCCGGCGTGGGCGGGACGGCGGTACGACGATCGGTACGACGATACGGAGCGCGGCGGCGTCGGCGCGGCTCGGCGGGACGTGTACCGGCTTACTGTACGGTGCCGCGTTTCGCCCGCGATATGCCGAGCGGCGGACATCACAGCAGGTCATCGGCGGTTGTCGGGGGTCGGCGGCGGGCGGTGGCCCCGGAGCCGGGGGCGGCGGCCGGGCCGTGCGCCCGCGCCCGGCGGGTGCGGTGCAGTCCGCGTACCCGTCGGTACGCGGACCGCACCTGCCGCTACTTCTCGGTGACCCCGGCCGAGTCGAAGGTCGCCACCTCGTGCATGGCCCGGGCCGCGCTCTGGACGACGGGGAGCGCCAGCAGTGCGCCGGTGCCCTCGCCGAGCCGGAGATCGAGGTCGATCAGGGGGCGCAGACCGAGCTTGGTGAGCGCCGCGACATGGCCGGGTTCGGCGCTGCGGTGTCCGGCGATGCAGGCCGAGAGGGCCTCGGGCGCGACGGCCCGGGCGACCAGGGCGGCGGCGCCCGCGGAGACACCGTCGAGGACGACGGGGGTGCGCAGGGACGCGCCGCCGAGGATCAGGCCCACGAGCGCGGCGTGCTCCAGGCCGCCGAACGCGGCGAGGACACCGATCGGGTCCGCCGGGTCGGGGGTGTGGAGTTCGAGGCCACGGCGGACGACATCGACCTTGCGGGCGTGCGTCTCGTCGTTGATGCCGGTACCGCGACCGGTGATCTCGGCCGGGTCGTCGCCGGTGTAGACGCAGATCAGGGCGGCCGACACGGTGGTGTTGGCGATACCCATCTCACCGGTCAGCAGCGCCTTGTTGCCCGCGGCGACCAGATCGCGCGCGGTCTCGATGCCGACCTCGATCCCCGCGACGACCTCCTCGCGGGTGAGGGCGGGGCCCTCGGTGAAGTCGGCCGTACCGGCGCGGACCTTGCGGGGCAGCAGTCCGGGCTGGGCGGGCAGCTCGGACGCCACGCCGACGTCGACGACGCAGACCTCGGCGCCGACCTGGTTGGCGAAGGCGTTGACCACCGCTCCCCCGCCGAGGAAGTTGGCGACCATCTGGCCGGTCACTTCCTGGGGCCAGGGTGTGACGCCCTGGGCGTGGACGCCGTGGTCGCCCGCGAAGACCGCCACGGCGGCGGGCTCCGGGATCGGCGGCGGGCACATCCGGGACAATCCGCTCAGCTGGGCGGAGATGATCTCCAGCATGCCGAGCGCGCCCGCGGGCTTGGTCATCCGCTTCTGCCGCTCCCAGGCCTCGCCGAGCGCCTTGGCGTCCAGCGGGCGGATCGCGGCAACGGTCTCCTGGAGGAGGTCGTGCGGCTCGGCGCCGGGCAGCGCGCGGCGGCCGTACGTCTCCTCGTGGACGACCCAGGACAGCGGACGGCGCTTGGACCAGCCCGCCTGCGCCAGCTCGGGCTCCTCCGGGAACTCGTCGACATAGCCGACGCAGAGGTAGGCGACGACCTCCAGGTGCTCGGGGAGGCCGAGCGCGCGGACCATCTCGCGCTCGTCGAAGAAGCTGACCCAGCCGACGCCCAGACCCTCGGCGCGGGCCGCGAGCCAGAGGTTCTCGACGGCGAGCGCGGAGGAGTACGGGGCCATCTGGGGCTGGGTGTGCCGCCCCAGGGTGTGGCGGCCGCCGCGGGTCGGGTCGGCCGTGACGACGATATTGACCGGGGTGTCGAGGATGGCCTCGATCTTCAGTTCCTTGAACTGCTTGGCCCGGGCCTTGGGGAGCGACTTGGCGTAGGCGTCCCGCTGGCGCTGCGCCAGTTCGTGCATCGTGGCGCGGGTCTCGGCGGAGCGGATGACGACGAAGTCCCAGGGCTGGGAGTGGCCGACGCTGGGGGCGGTGTGGGCCGCCTCCAGGACGCGCAGCAGCACATCGTGCGGGATCGGGTCGTCGCGGAAGCCGTTGCGGATGTCGCGGCGCTCGCGCATCACCTTCAGGACGGCCTCGCGCTCGGCGTCGTCGTACGCGGGGGCGGGCGGCGCCTGCCGTACGGCGGGCTCGGGCGCTTCGTCCCCGGCGGGCGCCGCCTCGGGCGCGTCATCGGCGACGGGCTCGGCCGTCGTGCCTTCCCCGGCCTCGGGCGCTGCCGCCTCCGCCTCCGCCTCGGGCGCCGCTGTCTCCGCCTCCGCCTCCGCCTCGGGTGTCGCGGCGGGCGCCGTCTCCTCGGCGGCGGGCGCGGGCACGGGTACAGGCTCGGGCTCGGCTACCGCGTCCGTCTCCGCTTCGGCGGGGGCCTCGGCCTGCGGAGCGGCCACCATCTCGGGCGCCTCGGCCACGGGGTCGGCGGGCGCCTGCTCGGAGGCCGGGGCCTCGGACGCCTCGGCGGGCACCTCGGCGGGTGCCTCCGGCTGCGGGACGGTCTGCTCGGGCGCGGCCGGAACCTCGGCGGGGGGTGCCTCGACAACAACCTCGGCGATGGGCGCGTCGGTGGTCTCGGCGGCGGGAGCCCCGCCGTCCGCTCCGGCGTCGGCCTCGGGAGCGTCGATGACGGGCTCGGCGGCGACGGGCTCCGGCGCGGTGGCCGGGTCCTCGGCTACGGCCTGCTGCTGCTGTACGGACTCGGCGGGCGCGTCGTCCGCGGGTACGGGCGCCTCGGCAGGGGCCTCGGTCTGCGCGGCGACGGGCTCCGCGGGTACGGCATCGGGCCCGGCCGCCGCCTCGACCGGGGCGGTCTCGACGGGCTCAACGGCCTCGGGGGCATCAGGCGTTTCCGGCGTCTCGATGATTTCGGCGAGCTCGGCGAGCTCACCGGTGTCATCGGCGGCGGGCGTCTCGGCCCCGACGGGCTCGGCAACCGGAGCGGCGGGCTCACCCGGCTCGGCGGGCGCGGCGGGGGTCTCGTCCGGGACGACCGTCGCCGCGGTCTCGACGGCCGCCTCGGCCTCGACAGGGGCGGCTGGCGCGACGGCTTCGGCGGTCGGCTCCATCGGTGTCACGGTCTGCGGCGGTACGGCGTCCCAGGGCGCCCCGGCCTGCGGCGGGATCTCGGCGAGCTGGGGCCCGGGCAGGGTCTGCGGGGCCTCGTCGCGCGGCACGTCCAGATACTCGGGGCCCAGCGTCGGCGGGCCGGGGTGGTGCTGCGCGGTCAGCGGGTGCGGGGCGACTCCGGCCGGACCCCGGTCGGCCAGGGACCGGACCACACCGGTGGAGTGGTCCGGCACCGGCGGGCCCATGTGCAGGGGGCGCCGCCCGGGCGGCGGGGTCGGGGTCGCGGAACCCGGCGGGAACACGGGCGCGGGCTGCTCGCCCTGCGGGCCGGGCACGGGCTCTTCCACCGCCGGGGCGGCGGCCGGGCCGTCGGTCGCGGCGGGAGCCTGCTCACCGGGCTCCCCCGGCTGCTGCTCGGGCGGGACGCCCTCAATGTGCTGCGCCGGCTGCTCCTGCCCCTGCTGCTCCGGTACGGGGGCGGACTCGGCGGCTCCGGCGCCGGCGGACGGGGCGATATCGGTGGCGGGGGCCGGGGCCACCTGCTGTATGGACGGGGCGGCGGACTCCGGGGTGCCCAGATCTGTGGGGGCCACAAGACCCGGCGCGGTCACCACGCCCACCGGCGCCATCACGGCGGGATCCCCGGACGGAGCGACCGCGACGGCCTGCTCCGGGGCGTCCGGTGCCACGAACTCCGCCCCCTCGGGACCCGGTGCCAGGCCGGGCCCGGCCGGACCCGCGGACCCGGCGGCCTCCACCGGAGCGCCGGTGACCGGATACGGGGTCGCCACGGGCACGGCGCCCGGGGCGACCGGGACGCCCTCCGCCCCGTACTGCTCGGGATGCGGAACGCCCACCGGCTGCTCCGCGTGGACCGTCTGGGCCTGGGCCTGGGCCTGGGCGGGCGCCGCGACGGGCGCGGCGGCGGGCTGGAACACGGGCGCGGCCCCCAACGGCTGGACGGGGGACGGGTGCTGTCCGCCCAGGGTCGCCTGCGGGTCGACCCACGCGCCCTGCGCGCCCGGCATCAACAGCAGATCGTCATCGGTGTGCGCCGCGCGCGCGGGCCGCGGAGCGGAGGGGTCCAGGACGGTGTACGCCTCAGGACCGGGCATGCCCGGCTGCTGCTCCACCACGCCTGCGTTCCCCGGCAGCCCCTCACCCGGGATCTGGCCGGTGTCGGTCATGCGTACCCCTCGCCCCATCGTGTGATCCTTCGCCCATCCGCCCGGACGCCCGGTCGTGACGCGCCGACGCCCGTCAACGAGAACGAGCGCGCGCGCCGCGCGGCACGACGGCCCCGCGGGCTTCCAGCATTCTCGCGGCCGTGCGGGGGCCGTGGCGGTCGGATCCGACACGGCCTGCTGTGGGCTGCGCCACGTTGCGCGTCCCCCGGTTTCGACGTACCACATACCGGAGCCAAAGCGACACTCGTTTTCCGGTGTTCCGGGGCGATGCCGAACGTAGCGACGGCTCGTCCCGGTGCGGTACAACGGTCGGTCAGCCTACCCCGGGCCACTGACAATCATGGTCACGGGGCACGCTCCGGCAACCGTCCCGACACCAGGAAGACCACCGCCCGTTCCCGTTCCGACCAGCCCTTCGGGTCGAACGCGACGGACTGCGCGAAGACGCATTCCACCGCGTAGCCACCGGCCGACAGGGCCTCGGTGACGGCCTCGGCGGCCTCCCGGGTGAGGGCGTGCGTGACGATGCGTTCGGGGCGCCGGTCGGCGCAGGCCGCGACGGTCTCCGCGCCCCCGCCGCCGATCCTGACGACATCGGGTTCGGGCAGGCTCTCCAGGACCTGCGGGGCGCGGCCGTTGACGAGCTGGACCCGGACCCCGGCGCGCCGGGCCGCGGCGTCGGTACGGGCGCAGGCGCCGGGGTCGGCGTCCACGGCGATCACGGCCGCGCCGAACCGCGCCGCGTCGACGGCGAGGAGTCCGTCCCCGCAGCCGACGTCCCAGACCAGGTCGCCCTCCCGGGGGCCGAGCCGGGCCAGTTGGAGGGCGCGCAGCGTCGCGCTCTCGCCCTCGCGTCCGCCGCCGGCCTCCGGACGGCTCGTCTCCGGTTCCGTACCGCCATCGGAACCGCGGTCCTGGGCGTCGTCGGTGCCGTACGCCGAGCGGGGCAGCGCCCAGCCCCGTACGGCGGACGGGAATCCGGGCTCGCGGCCCGCGATCCAGCCGCCGGCGGGGTTCGGGGCGGCGGCCGAGCCACCGACCACGATCACCACATTGGGGTCGCGCCAGAGGTGGTCGGCGGCCTTGTCGGAGGTGACGACCGAGACCTGTTCCCGTTCGGTGCCCAACTCCTCGCAGACGACGAAGGTGCGGTGGACGCCGTCGAGGAGCAGGGCGAGTTCGGCCGGTCCCGCGCCGGGCGAGGTGAGGACGGCGACCTTGGGGTGCGCCCGGCAGACGTTGACCGCGCGCCGCAGCGTTCTGGGGTGGGCGACCACGATCCGGGCGTCGTCCCAGGGCATGCCCGCCCGGGCGAAGGCGGCGGCGACGGAGGAGACGGCGGGCACCACCTCGACCTCGAGACCGTGCTCGGGGGCGCGGAGGGTGCGGACGACCCCGAAGAAGCCCGGATCGCCGTCGGCGAGTACGACGGCGCTGCCCCGGTGTCCCGCGATCCGGCGGGCGGCGAGGGAGACGCTGCCGAGGCGGATGCGTTCGGCCGTGCCGGGGACCTCGGGCAGGGCCAGGTGGTGGGCCGCGCCGGCCACCAGGGTGGCGGCGCCGAGTGCGGAGCGGGCCGCGGCGGTGAGGGGTGAGCCGTCCCAGCCGATCACCGTGACGCGGTCGGCCATGGTCGTCAGTCTCCTGGAGTCGTCGCAGGTGGGAGGAGCGTCCGGGGCCGGGGGCCACCGGTGGGACGGGCGGGCCGGACGACTCGGGGCGCGAGGCGTCCATTGAACCAGTCGGGACACGACCGGCCGGGACACAACCGGTGGGGACACGACCGGTCGGGACACAACCGATCGGCACACGACCGGTCGGGACACTGAATCAGCCGGGCGTCCGGCCGTCCACCGGACGATCGTGTTCCGGTGGTGTCCCGACGCCGCGCGGGGCCGGGGGCGCGGTCTCAGCTCCAGTCGGTGTAACCGGACTCGGCGGATCCGTCGGTCACGCCGTCGAGGTCCTCGGGCAGCAGGCTCCAGACGATCAGATCGGTCCGCAGTTCGGTCCAGCCGCCGTCGGCGGTCCGGGTCCTGGCGATCCAGGCGCTGCGCAGCACCCCTTCACTGATGCCGCCGATCTTCTGCGCCACCTGCTGGGACGCGGTGTTGTCGGCGGCGGTGCGCAGTTCGAGACGTTCGAAGTCGCGGTCGCGGAAGAGCCATTTGGCGACGGCGAGCACGGATTCGGTGGCGTACCCCTCGCCGCGGGCCCAGGGCGCGATGGCGTACGCCGCCTCGGTGGCCCGGATCCGCCAGTCGGTGTTCTTCAGCCGTACCGTCCCCACCAGGCGCTGGGTGAGGAACTCGGTGACGGCGAAGACGATGCCCCGGCCCTCGGTGCGCTGCGCGGGTGCTATCTCCCGGATCCACTTCTCGGCGTCGGCGCGAGTGAAGGGATGGGGTACGGGCGTCCAGGCGGTGACCGTCTCGTCGTTCATCATCTCGGTGTACGCCGGGATGTCGGCCTCCTCGAAGGGGCGCAGCACCAATCGCTCCGTGCTGATGGACACGTCAGGAAAGGTGGTTGTCATGCGCTGCTCCATAACGATGGCCTGCGGGGAACAGGCGACCAGTGGCCTGCGAAAGGCCCAGCATGCAGCATGGGCCGACCCGGGGGCACCACGGGGGGCCGCGGGGCGGACGGCGGCGGGCCCCGCACCCGTCCGGGGTGCGGGGCCGCGCGGGTGTCGTACGGGTTCGCCCGCGGCGGCGGGCGTGCCCGGGCTCGGGCCGAGGCTACGCGGCCGTCATAACCCCGCTCAGGAGGCGGCTCAGAAGGCGGCGATCACCGAGCCGTCGTACTTGTCCTCGATGAACTTCTTCACCTCGGGCGAGGTGAGGAGCTTGGCGAGCTTCTCGACCCGCGGGTCCTTCTCGCTGCCCTCCTTCACCGCGAGGAAGTTGCCGTACGGGTTGTTCTCGGCGGACTCGAGCACCAGGGAGTCGTTCTTGGGGCTGAGCTTGGTCTGCACCGCGTAGTTGCCGTTGATGACGGCCGCGTCCACGTCGCCGAGCGCGCGCGGTACGGCCGCGGCCTCCAGCTCCTTGAAGGTGAGCTTCTTCGGGTTCTCGGCGATGTCCTTCGGCGTGGCCTCGTTGCCGGCACCGGGCTTCAGCTTGATGAGGCCGTTCTGTTCCAGCAGCTTGAGGGCGCGGGCCTCGTTGGTGGTGTCGTTGGGCAGCGCGATGGTGGCGCCGTCCTTGAGGTCGGCCAGCTTGTCGACCTTCTTGGAGTAGACGCCCAGCGGCTCCAGGTGGACGGTGACGACGGGCACGATGGTCGTCTTGTTCTTCTTGTTGAAGTCGTCCAGGTACGGCTTGTGCTGGAAGTAGTTGGCGCCGACCTCGCCGCTCTGGGTGGCGGTGTTCGGGGTGACGTAGTCGCCGAACTCCCGGATGTCGAGCTTGAGGTCCTGCTCGGCGGCCAGCTTGTCCTTGACGAAGCCGAGTATCTCGGCGTGCGGGACCGAGCTGGCGGCGATGACCAGCGGCTTGGCCGGGTCGGCGTCGGCGCCGGTCTTGTTGTCCTCGTTGCCGCAGGCGGTCAGGCCGAGGGTGAGGGCTCCGACGGCGAGGACAGCGGTCGTGATCTTGGCAGTGTTACGCACGAAAAGTGCCTTTCTCCATGGGTGGTGCGATGGCGCGGGCCCCGGCGGGGCGCCGCAGAAGGGAAAGCTCTGTGGCCTGTGAGGCTGATGTGACCTCAGTGGCTATACGTATCCATGCGGCTGGCGTGGCCTGTGGGATCAGAAGTTCCCGGGCCCACCGCCGTACGGACGGAACGGGGAGGGTCAGTCGGTCTTCGGGGGGCGGCCGGGCGCGGTCGCGGCGGCGGCCCCGGTGGCGTCCAGCGCGGCCGTCGTGTGGGCCACGGCCAGGGCGTCGGCGGTACGTCCCGGCCTCAGCAGCCGCAGCCGGGGCGCGGAACCGCCGCGTCCGCGCCGGTGGAGAGCGCGGGCCGCGTAGTCACCGGCGAACTGGATGACGGCGATGACGACGGCCAGGACGGCGACCGTGATCCACATCATCTGCGAGTCGAAGCGCTGATAGCCGTAGCGGATGGCGATATCGCCGAGTCCGCCCGCGCCGACCGTCCCGGCCATGGCCGAGTAGCCGATCAGGGCGACGATCGTGGTGGTGGCGCCGGCGATCAGGGACGGCAGGGACTCCGGTACGAGGACCTTGCGGACGACGGTCCAGGTGCTGCCGCCCATCGACTGCACGGCCTCGACGAGACCGCCGTCGACTTCCCGTACGGAGGTCTCCACCAGCCGGGCGAAGAAGGGGATGGCCCCGATCGCCAGCGGCACGATCGCGCCCTCGCGGCCGATGGTGGTCCCGGTGATCGCCTTGGTGAAGGGCAGCAGGGCGACCAGCAGGATGATGAACGGCATCGAGCGGGTGATGTTGACGATCTGGCCGACCGCCTTGTTGACCACCGTGTTGGCCAGCAGACCGCCCCGGTCGGTGAGGACGAGGACGATCCCCAGCGGCAGCCCGGCGGCCACGGCGATCAGGGCGGACCAGCCGACCATGTAGATCGTGTCCCAGCTCGCCTGCTCCAGCAGCGGCTGCATCTCGGACCAGGTCACCGGGCACCGTCCTTCATCAGGTTCGGGGTGGCGGCGAGGTCGCCGGACGCGGGTGCGGGGACGCCCACGGGCGCGGGCGCCGGGGCGTCGGCGGCCTCGGCGGCCTCGACCTGGAGTCCCTGTTCGCGCAGGAAGCCGATGGGGACCACGTTCTCCTCGTACCGGCCGGGCAGCTCGATCCGCATCCGGCCGACCTGCTTGCCGCCCACGGTGTCCATGGCGGCACCGAGGATCGAGATATCGATGTTGTACGTCCGTGAGAGCTGCGAGATCACCGGCTGGGTGGCCGCGTCCCCGTGGAAGGTGACGTCGACGACCGTGCGGTCGTCGCCGGATGCCCGGCCGCTGACCGGGAAGAGCGCGGCGGCCAGCTGGGAGCCGGGGGTGGCCAGCAACTCGCTCACCGTGCCCGATTCGACGATCCGGCCGTTCTCCATCAGCGCCGCGGAGTCGCAGACCGACTTGACGACGTCCATCTCGTGGGTGATCAGCAGGACCGTCAGACCGAGCCGCTGGTTGAGATCGCGCAGCAGCTGGAGGATGGAGCGGGTGGTCTCCGGGTCGAGCGCGCTGGTGGCCTCGTCGGAGAGGAGCACCTTGGGGTCCCCGGCCAGGGCGCGGGCGATACCGACCCGCTGCTTCTGGCCGCCGGAGAGCTGGCTCGGATAGGCCCGGGCCTTGTCGGCGAGGCCGACGAGGTCGAGGAGTTCGAGCGCCTTGCGCTCGCGCTCGCGGCCCGAGAGCCCGAGGATCTCCAGCGGCAGCTCGACATTGCTCCGCACGGTCCGCGACGACAGCAGATTGAAGTGCTGGAAGACCATGCCGATCCGGCTGCGGGCCTCGCGCAGCTCCCGCCCGGCGCGCGGCCCCTTCCCGGCGAGGGCGGTCAGCTCAGTCCCGGCCACGGTCACCGTGCCGGAGGTGGGGCGTTCCAGCAGATTGACGCAGCGGATGAGGGAGGACTTGCCGGCGCCGCTCTGGCCGATGACTCCGTAGACCTCGCCCTCCCGGACATGGAGATCGACGCCGTCCAGGGCGGTGATCTCGCGTCCTCGCGAGCGGTAGACCTTGGTCAGGCCCGTTGTCGTGATCACTGGGTTCGTCCGTACTGTCGAGTGCGCGGCAAGGTCGTCGCCGGGCGCGGGATGTCGTCGTCGATCCGTCAGACCGGGATGAACCACCGCGAACCGGAGCGGAGCGGTGGCCTTTCCCTTACGGCGCTACCGCGCCGGGCCGTCCCGTACCGCGTCCCGTGGTCCCGGATCGGTGGTCCGGACACAGGGCGGCGGCGGAAGGATGGTGGTCGCGGGGTGCGCGGGGCAGCCATGGCCCGCCGGGGCGGACGTGGTCGGCTGCGCGGTCTCTCACTTCGGGGCGCGAGGCACGGTCGGGGGCCCTCAGAAGGCGCACATTCGACACAGACAACGAGCACCGGGCGTGGTGTCCGCCTCGGTCGCAGGGGTGCGGTAGCTCGTCGTGGTCATGGCGGTAAGTAAAGCAGACCACCTTCCTGGGACAACCCCCGCGTCCGAATAGCGGACAGTCGGCGCTCGTCCATCGAACGTCGACCCCCTTGGTCCCGGCCCTACCGCTCCGGCGCTGACCTGGGACGACGCCGATCCGAACGGTGGCATCCCGGCACCCCGGACGATCCACCGTGACCGGATCCTGTGGTCAAGGCCACGATCACCCGCTCCGCGGCCGGTCCGCGCGGGCGCGGTACGGGGCCGGGGGCGGGCGCCGCGGGCCCCGCCCGCCGTAATACGCTCGTGGCCATGCTCGACGCCCTCACGGTCGCGATCTCCGTCACCGCGCTCGCCCTCGCCGCCTGGTGCGGTTACGCCGCCTACCGCGACCAGCCCACCAAGGACTGGCACTTCATCGGCATGGCCGTGGTGACGCTGCTGGCGCTGGCGCAGCTGGTGGTGGGCATCGTCCGGCTGGCGGGCGGGCACGACGCGGGCCAGGGCACCACGATCTTCGTCGCGTATCTGATCGGCGCGTTCGCCACCGTCCCCGCGGCGGGTGTGCTGTCGCTGGCCGAGCGGACCCGCTGGGGATCGGCGACCGTAGCGGCCGGAGCGGTCGTCCTCGCGGTACTCGAAGTGCGGCTCTACGACATCTGGGGAGGCTGACGATGACCGAGCCCACCACCCGGGCGGACGGCACGACCGGCACCGCGGGGGACGCCGACGCCGCGGACCCGGCGGCGGCCGCGACCGGAGCCCGGACCGGGGTTCCGGCCGAGGTTCCCGCCGACGCCGCGGCCGAGGTTCCGGGCGAAGCTCCGGCCGATGCGCAGGCCGGAATTCCGGCCGGAACCGACACCCGGCTCGTGCGGGGGCCGGGACTGCTGCTGGTCTGGCTGTACGGAGTGATGTCCGTGGGCGCGGTCTCCCGCTCCCTCCTGCACATCCTCACCGACTTCGACGAGGCACCGCTGGCCCACGGCCTTTCGGCCGTCGCCGCCGTCGTCTACGTCTTCATCACCTACACCCTCGTCCGCGGCGGCGAGACGGCCCGTAAGGCTGGTCTGGTCTGCTGCGCGGCCGAACTGGTGGGCGTGCTGGTCGTCGGAACCTGGACGCTCGTGGACCCGTCCGCCTTCCCGGACTCCACGGTCTGGTCCGGCTACGGCTGGGGCTATATCTTCCTGCCGGTCCTGCTGCCGGTCACCGGACTGCTGTGGCTGCGCCGCTCCCGTACGCCGTCGCCCTCCGGGGTATCGGCCGTCTGAGATCCCGGCACCCCGGCGGTCACCGGCCAGGACCCGTCGGGTCCTGGCCGGCCGTCCGGGCCCGTCAGGCGCTCGTGACGAACGCCCCGGCCTCGGCGCCCTTCTCCAGCGTGACCAGGGTGAGCCGGGGTCCGACCTCCTCGCGGGCCACCGGCACATAGCCGTGGTTGCGGTAGAGCGCCAGATTGCCCTCACTGCGATGGCCGGTGAACAGCTGGAACTTCTTCGCCGCGGGCTCCCCCGCGAAATGCACCTCGATCGCGGCCAGCAGCCGCCCGCCCAGACCGTGCCGCTGCATCCTCGGATGGACGATCAGCTTGGCGATCCGCGCCGTACCGGCCGCGTCGACCCGGCCGCGTACCGAGGCCACCACCTCGTCGCCGAGCCGGGCGACCAGCGCGTGCCCCTCGGCGATCTCGGACCGCAGGGCGTCCAGAGACTGGGTGAGCGGCTCGATGGCGTAGTCGCCGTACAGCTCCGCCTCGGTCTGGTAGCAGAGGTACTGGAGCTTGAGGATCTGCTCCGCGTCCCGCGCCTTCGCCGCTGAGATGGTCACGCTCATACCCATGCGCGCATGCCTCCCGCTCACCTGTTCCCTGGGATTGTCCGACGGGGCCGTCTAACGCACCCTTCCCCCTTGAACAGGAGCCGCAACCTCCGCCGCGAGCATTCTGCGCAGACATCCCAGGCAACGGGAACGCTTGGGCCCTAGACTGCCCTGTGACAAATTCAACTCTCCTGCGATTTCACGGTATGTGGGGTCTTGCGATGACAACATCGCAGAAAGCAGCCGTGGACAGTCACCCGGAGTACGGGCTACCGCCGACCGGACGGCGCGGCCCGTCTCCGCCCGCAGCGCCGCCCCTTCCACGCTCTCCCCCGGGTCCACGGCGGCGTCGAGGGCCAGAACCCGCTCCCGCGCCGCGCGCCGACGCGCCCGGCGGACCTCAGCCCGGACCGCCCCGCGCACCCACCCGGCCGGGTCCGCGGGCGGCCCCGCGCCGTCGAGCCGCTCGAACAGCCGCACCCAGACGGCCTGTTCCAGATCCCCCGCCTCCACGGCCGCGCCGGACGCCTCGGCCATGGCCTCCGCCGCCAGCAGCGGGCCCAGCGCGCCGACCACCGCGGCGGCTCCATCCGCCGGCCGGGAACCCGGCGATCCCTGTGCTGTCATGCCCGACGGGACGCGCCGCCGCCCGGACCGGTTGCCGGACGGCGGTGGCATCACCCGTACGAGGCACGGGCCGCCGCGGGGCTTCAGCCGGCCCGGACCTCCGCCGCGGCCAGCAGGCCCGTGTCCGGGTGGTCGGTGAAGATGCCGTCGATCCCGGTGGCGAGATAGGCGCGGTACGCCCCGAAGACGTCCCCGTACCCGTTCGGCTCGATCCCCGGGGCGCCGTCGCGGTCCCGCCGGAAGTCGGCGGGGAGGAAGGTGTTCTCGTTGCGCAGGGTGTACGGATGGACGATCAGATCCCGGCGGTGGGCGTCCCGGACCAGGGTGGTCGGGGTACCCAGCCGGCCGTCCGGGCCCTTGGGGACGACCAGGTCCAGCGTCGGCCCGATGCCCTGGGCATACGACGCGATCCACCGCAGCCCCGCCGGGGTGATCAGATCGGCCACCGTCCGCGGGTCACCGGCCTCCACGAAGTCCCACGGCCGGGTCCCGGCGCCGGACAGCAGCACCACCCGCGGGGCGTCCACCAGCTCCGCCATCCGCCGCATACTGCCCGGCTCGAACGACTGGAGGAAGACCGGCGCGTCCCGGCGGTCCCGCCCGTACCGGCGCAGCAGCCGCGCCAGGGGCTCCTCCAGGCCGAGGCCGAGCCCGCGGAAGTACGTGGGGTGCTTGGTCTCGGCGTGCAGCCACACCGGGCGGCCCCGGCGGTGCCCCTCCCGTTCGGCCCACTGGAGCACCTCTTCGAAGGTCGGCACCCGCCAGCGGCCGTCGTACAGCGTGTTGTCGGGGCGGACGCCCGGGATGCGCTCGGTGGCGCGCAGCGTCCGCAGCTCGGCCAGGGTGAAGTCCTCCGTAAACCAGCCCGTCATCGCGGTGCCGTCGATGGTCTTCGTGGTCCGGCGGGACGCGAACCGGGGATGGGCGGCGACGTCCGTGGTGCCGGTGATGTCGTTCTCGTGGCGGCAGACGAGATGCCCGTCCCGCGTCGGTACGAGATCCTGCTCGATCACATGCGCCCCCATGTCGAGGGCGAGCTGATAGGCGCCGATCGTGTGCTCGGGGCGGTAGCCGCTGGCACCCCGGTGGGCGATCACCGTCGGGTACGGCAGATTCCGGTACCCGCCCCGGCCGCCGCCCCGCCCGGGCCGGCCCTCGGTGTCCCGCTCGCCGGCCGCGTGCGCCGTGGCGGCCGTACCGCCCACCCCGGCCGCCGCGGCTCCGAGCGCCGCCGCGCCCAGCACCGTACGCCGTCCGGGTCGTGTGTGCGCGCCCTGTGTCATCGGGGTTCCTCCATCGTGGTCCGCCTGCTCTCCGGCCAATGCCCGGCGGCCCGACGCTAGGGCCTCTCTTCCGGATCCTGCTGGGGCTCGCGTGCCCTGGCACCGCGCCTCGCCGCGTTGTCGTCAATCACCAATGCTCCGCAGTGGCTCAATCCTCCGCCTTGCGATCCACGGCACCAGACCCCGCTCACTACCCCAGCCCGATCCGCAAGAAAGACCCTAGAGACCGGTCCCGTCCGGCCGGAAGACCCCCGGCGAACAGCGGCCGAACACATGTCAACACGGTGTATCGGCTTGTATCGAGTCCGTGAACCCGACGTGCGGCCGGGGCCGACCCGCGAGTATGGTCCTCACCTGCGCGGACCGCGCCGATTCCGGCGCACCGCGGCAGGAATGCGCACCGACGCAGGAATCCGTACCGCACAGCACCAGATCCGACACCGAACAAGGTCACCGCCGGAGGACCCGTTGTCCCGCTTGTCGCTCATCAAGGCCGTCCTCGGACCCTTCCTGCGCCTGATGTTCCGGCCGCGCGTGGAGGGGGCCGGGAACATTCCCGGCTCCGGCCCGGTCATCCTGGCCGGAAACCACCTGACCTTCATCGACTCGATGGTGATGCCACTGGTCTGCTCCCGGCCGGTCTACTTCATCGGCAAGGACGAGTACGTGACCGGCAAGGGCATCAAGGGCCGGCTGATGGCCTGGTTCTTCACCGGGGTCGGGATGGTCCCCGTCGACCGGGACGGCGCCAACGGCGGGGTCGCCGCGCTCAACACCGGCCGTCGGCTCCTCGAACAGGGCAAGATCTTCGGTATCTACCCCGAGGGCACCCGCTCCCCCGACGGCCGTCTCTACCGGGGGCGCCCCGGGATCGCCCGGCTGACACTGATGACCGGTGCCCCGGTGGTGCCCTTCGCGGTCATCGGGACCGACAAGCTCCAGCCCGGCGGCGCGGGGCTGCCCCGGCCCGGCCGGGTGACGGTCCGCTTCGGCGAGGCGATGGAGTTCTCCCGCTACGAGGGCATGGACCGCGACCGCTACGTCCTGCGGGCCGTCACCGACTCGGTGATGGCCGAGGTGATGACGCTCTCCGGACAGGAGTACGTCGACATCTACGCCACCAAGGCCAAGAAGGCCGCCTGACGACGGACCCCCGAGGGGGGGGGGGGCCCGCGCGGGGGGGGGCGCCCCCCCCCCGGGGGGCCGGGCGGGGGGGGGGGCCCGCGCGGGGGGCGGGGGGGGGGCGC
>NZ_JBHYZV010000075.1:0-10373 GCF_042753905.1 Streptomyces sp. NPDC059248
TGCGGTGCAGCTTAGACACCTTCACCACACCGGAGGTCTTCGTCATGATCAAGACCCAACCAGCGTCAACAACGCTCGTGGTCAATACACCTAGGTCGTTGCCGGCCGGTAGGTGCACACGTGTACACCCGTGCTGCTGACCACGGTCGAGACCAGTTCGAAGGTGCGCAGTGCGCCGTCGGTGGGGTAGATCGTCTTTCCGCCGCCGAGGAGTACCGGCATGATCATGAGCCGCAGTTCGTCGACCAGTCCCTCGGCCAGGAGGGTGCGGGCGAGGGAGAGGCTGCCCATCACCACCAGGTCCCGGCCCTCGGTTCCGCGCAGCTTGCGGATCCGGTCCAGCGCCTGATCCGCCGGGATGAGGGTGGTGTTGTTCCAGGTCAGGTCGGATTCGCCGAGCGTGCCGGAGACGACGTGTTTGGCGACCGAGTTCATGTGGTCGGCGAAGGGGTCACCGGCTCGCCCGGGCCACGCCGCGGCCATGACCTGCCAGGTGCGGCGCCCGAAGAGCAGGGCTTCGGTGTCGGCGGCCCACTCGGCGAGGGCGCCGCCCATCACCTGCGGGTCGAAGAACGGGTGGGTCCAGCCACCGTGGGCGAACCCGCCGTCGGTGTCCTCGTCCGGGCCGCCCGGCCCCTGCATGACGCCGTCCAGACTCACGAATTCACCCAGCACGATACGCATCGAACCGTCTCGCTTTCTTGCTCAGTCGTTCAGTTGATTACTGGTCAGTCGGGTCCGCCGGGCCCGTCGCGTTCGTTGAAGGTCCCGGCGGTCCCGGCGGTCTCTTCCGGTGGGCACCGCAGGGGGTGCTTCGGCCGCCTCACAGGTGGTGGCCGTCCCCGGTCACCGGAGCCGGGGGTTCTTTGCCGGCCCGCCCCGCGAACGCGCGGGCCGGTCCGGGGCGCCTGCCCGGGCCTGTGGGGCCCCGGGCGGGCGGTGGTGTCGTCAGACGGTGCGGCGGTAGTGCAGGGCCACGTACGCGAGCAGCGCGAACATCACGGTCGTGCCGGTGGCTATGGTCACCGGGCCCGCCTGGCCGCCGCTCATCGCCCAGGCGTCGCCGGCCAGCTTCACGGTGGCGGCGACCCGGGAGGCGATGGCCAGCTTCCGGTTCCCGAGCCGGGAGAAGTGCCGGCCGAGCAGATAACCGGCCGCGATCATCGAGATGAAGGTGACCGACCCGGCGAGCATGTGCCCGTACGCGTGCCAGCTCATCGTCTCCGGGATGCCCTCCGGCGTTCCCACGGGGAAGCCGTCCGCGGGGTCCATCGTCAGCAGGCCGGCGGCGACCATGCCGATCCCGATCACCCGGACCAGCCGCGGGACCGCGACGCCGCCGGCCGTCCCCTGCATGACCCGGCGCAGCCCGGCCGCACCGGCGGTCGCCAGGATTCCGGCGATCACGAAGTTCGTGATCTGCAGCCAGCCGAGCGAGCCGGTGGCCAGCTGGCTGAGCGGGTGCCTGGTCGGCTCGAAGCCCTCACGGGTGAGCACCTGGGCGATGGACACGCCCACCCACAGCGGACCGGCGACGGCGACGCAGGCGAGCAGCTCACGGGTGCCGACCCTGCTGTGCCGGTCGGCGGCGGAGGCCCGGCCGGTGGTTGCTGCGGTACGCGGGAGACGGGTGGCGGTGTTCACGGCGGGCTCCTCCGGGAGGCGGGCTTCGGACTTCTTCTGCGGGGCTCACCTCTACGTCGATCCATCGATGTGACAGGGAACGTACGCATTCCCTGTCACATCGCGGCGGGGGGTGCGGAGCACTCGCCCGCCGCCGGACGCCCCTCGCGGACCCGGCGCCCGGAAACTCCCCCGGCGGTTCCCCCGGACCGTGCCAGGGTGGGCACATGACAGAGACGGGGACGGGGACGGGGGCGGCTGACGTGTTCGAGGGCGGGCCGGGGCCGCTGCACACGCACCGGATACGCGGGCGGGGGCGGAGCGCGCTGGTGCTGTGGGTCGGCGGCACGGGTGAGGACCCCGACCGGGTGCTGACGCTGCCCGGCGGTGGACGGCGCCGGGTACCCGTCTTCGTGACGGCCCGGCAGGCGCGGCTGTACGCGGACCGGCGGGGCCGGAGGCCCGTCGTTGCCGGGGCCGGCGTCCTGGACCTCACCCGCGTCCAGCGCTGGCTGGCGGACCCGGCGCGCCGACGGCTGCCCCCGTGGGACGTCCTGGACGCGTGGAACTTCTTCGAAGACCTGGACCGGGGGGTCGGGGGGAGGGCCCTGCCGCGGCAGGGCCCGGTGCACAACAGCGCCTACCGGAAACTGTTCGACGGCGAGTGCGCGACATGGACCCCTCACGAGCGGCGCGCGGTGCGGGAACTGCTCGCGGCCGGGACGGAGTTGTGGGAATTCTGCCCGGTGGTCGTCAATCCGCCCGCCCCCGGCCGGCAACGGGACCGCGCCCGGCGCCGTTCACGGGCGTCACGGGCGTGATGATCGAGGCGGCCGGCCCTCGTCGTAGGTGATCTTCTTCTCCTGGGCCTCTGCGCCGAGTCCGGCCTCTTCGGCGAGTGCCGCGTACGCAGCCGGGGTGGGCGAAGGCGGCGACACCGCGCTGGAAGGGAGCCGACAGCTTCTCCACCCCGGCCTCCGTGCCCGTCCCGGCCGGGACGGGGGCAGGCGGCTCGACCGGTGCGGTACCGAGCCCGGTCAACCGTTCCCGCTGTTCGCCGGTGAGCTGTTTCCAGACGGCCGGCTTCTGCTGCCGCGCCACCCACGCCCCCAGGTCGTCCCCCTCGAACAGCACACCGGGCTCGATGAACGGCAGCACTCCGCCCGGCTCCTCGGCGGCCGGGCCGCGGAGCACGGCACAGTGGCGCTGCCGGCCGGGCGGCCACGGGCACGCCCGGTCGGGGTCGATGGCGGTCATCTGCGCGGCCCGCTTCCCGGCCCGCTCGACGTCCTTCCCCGGCCCGCCTCCGCGGCGGAGGTGTGCTTGTAGCCGTCCGGCAGCCGCAGGGCGAGCCGCGCCTCGATCGCGTCCCGGTCGAAGGCATGCGGGGCGGAGGCGGGTGAGGGTGTCGGGGGCGGACACGTGCTGTCTCCAGGAAGAGGGAGAAGGGTTGGCCGGCGGCGCCGGGGACGCGGTTCGTCGTGTGCGGGGCCGATCGGGAAGTCCTCGATGCCGACCGCACGACCCCCACGCCGGACCCGCCCCGGACCCACGCCGGTCCCGCCCCGGTCCCGCCCCGCCCGAGCGGTTTGCCGGCTTCCTGTGCGCCGTGCCCGCCCCGGACCACGAGGAAGCCGCCGACTGCGGCGCGGCTCTTCCGTCGAGGTCTCGTGACCGTCCGGGCAGAACACGGCCCTCCCGGCGGCCGTGCTTGCCCGGACGGACCCCCGGCGAGCCGGAGCCCGTGTCTTCGCCGTCCCGGTCCTGTTCGCCCGACGCCACGGCGACATGTCAAGCAGCTCGCTGCAGTGGATCCGGCATGTGCTTGCCGTATCGCCCGGAGGCCGAGAACAGCCACCTTGTGTGACGGGTCCGGATACTGATGTGTGTCCATGACGAAGCGGATCAGGAGCCGGAGAGAGGGGATCGGTGAGTACTTCCCGTACGAAGAGCCGTCGGAGTGCGGGCGGCAGACGGAATGAGCGGCATGCGGTGGTGGTGGGCGGGAGCCTCGCGGGACTTCTTGCCGCTCATGCCCTCGCCGGGCACGCGGACCGGGTCACCGTCGTGGAGCGCGACCGGTTCCCGGAGGGTGTGGAGTCGCGTGCCGGGGTACCGCAGGGCCGGCACCCGCATGTCCTCCTGGAAGGCGGGCAGTCGGCCATGGAATCACTGCTGCCGGGCTTCCTCGCGGAGCTGGCGGCGGCGGGAGCGCCACGCGTGGGTCTGCCCTCCGACCTCGTGCTGCGGCAGGACGAGCGCTGGTTCCGGCGGCTGCCCGCCACCACACACATCCACACCGGATCCCGGGCACAGCTGGAGGAACTGGTCCGGCGGCGAGTTCTCGCCAATCCCGTGATCGAAGTGATCGACGGGACCGATGTACGCGGGCTCCTCGGCGACGCCTCCCGGGTACGGGGCGTACTGCTGCGGCCGCGCTCCGGCGACACCCGGGGGGAGCAGCGCGCCCTGGAGTCCGACCTCGTCGTCGATGCGTCGGGCAGCTGCACGAAGGCCGCGCAATGGCTCACGGCGATCGGAGCCGAGGCGGCGTACGAGGAGACCATCGACACAGGGCTCGCCTACGCCTCCCGCCTCTACCGCGGCAGGAGCGGTTCCCTCGACGGGGACACCGTCGGCTACTACGTCTATCCCAGCCCGGCCCAGGTCCATGCCGGCGGTGCGCTGCCACTGGAAGACGGCACCCACCTGGTCATCGTCTCGGGGTTGCGGGGCGACGAACCACCCACCCGGGAGGACGAGTTCGTGGCCTATGCGAAGAGGCTGCCGCATCCGCCCCTGCACCGGTGGCTGGACCAGGCCGAACCGCTCTCACCGGCGTTCGGCTACCGGCAGCCCTCGAACATCCGCCGTCGCTACGACCTTCCCGGCCGGCACCCGGCCGGTTTCCTCGCCACGGGCGACGCCCTGTGCACCTTCAACCCGGTCTACGGGCAGGGCATGGCTGTCGCGGCCATGAACGCGGTCGCCCTGCGCGACGCGCTGGCCGAACGGAGCCCGACCCCCACGACCCGCCGGGTCCACAAAGCGCTTCTGGCGGCGTCCCGGCAGGCGTGGGACATCTCCGCAGGGGCGGACCGCGAGATGCCCGGCGCCATCGGCACCGCGGTCGGCATCGGTCCCGCGGACCGCGCCGCCGGCTGGTATCTGCGGCGCGTCCAGGCCCGCTATCCCGGCGACCCCGTCGTGGGGCGCGCCTTCCGCTCCGTACTGACCCTCTCCGCTCCCGTCACCTCGCTGTTCACACCGTCCGTGGCCCGGGCCGTGCTGTTCCGGCCGCTCCCGGCGACCCCTGCCGGCCCGCCGATGACACCGGAAAGGTAGCGGCTACGGATCGGACGGAGGGCTCCGGCACACTGCGGTGACGACTCCGGCGGGAACCCCGGGGGAAGGACGCCGCGGCACATCGGATCGGCGGTGACGGCCAGGCAGGCGCCGTGGACCGCCGACGCGGATCGTGACCGGCGTGACGAAACTCCGCCGCCGCGTGACGGAAACCCGGCATCCGGGCATCGCTGCGCCGTGTGCGGGCGCCTCCCCCCGACCGGCGCGCGGCCGCCGCAGCGCGTGCCGGCAGCGGCAGTACCGGCGCGATGCGGCCCCCCCCGCTCGGCCCGGTCGGGGACGCGATCGGAGGTCCGGCCGGGGCGCGCCCGCGCCCGGCGGGCCGGAGCCGGGTGCGCTTCGACAGATGAGAGCGAGCCGCGAGTGACCGATTAGCCGGATTACCTGATATGTAATCAGTAGGGGGGATCTTCCTGCTCGCCCTCTATCTGTCCTGCGTATGATGCGCTGTCATTTTCCGTGCCATATTGCCCCGTTCATCTCGTTGAACCCATTCAGGGGAAGGCAGGAAAATGGGCAGGTTCAGGTACGGAGCCACGGCGTCGGCCATCGCGCTGGCCGCCTTGGGGTCGCTCTCGACCGCGGGAGGCACGGCTCACGCGGAAGCGGGTCAGGACACCATCAGCATGCTGAAGCAGGAGAAGTCCCAGTGGTGCTGGGTCGCCTCCGGGCTGACCATCGCCAAGTTCCAGGGCTTCGGCTCCACACAGACGGATTTCTGCAGCCGGGCCCAGCCCTACTACGGCTGCAACAACCAGCCCGCCACTCTCGACGACATGGCCAGGGGCTGGAGCAGCCTCGGAATGACCCGTACCGGCTCGGGCCTCAGCAGCGCGGCCACCTTCAACCAGGTGTACACCGATGTGAAGGCGGCCCGGCCGATCGGTGCCCGCATCGGGTGGACGTCCGGCGGCGGCCACATGAACGTCGTCTACGGCTTCGACACCTCCAACAACACGATCGCCGTGGCCGACCCCTGGCCGGACACCACCACATACACCTGGTGGAACTACAACGACTACGTGAGCAACAGCTCGTCCAAGTGGACCCATTCCCGCATCGGTATCTCCCGCTAAGGCAGGCGACATGCGCGACACCCGAATGTCCGGCAAGCGGGCGGCCTCCCGTATCTCCCGTCTGTCCATCGTCATCGCAGCGAGCGCGGCCGCGCTGCTGGCCGCCGTCGGCCCGGCGCACGCGAGCCCGGCCAAGGACCCGCTGCCGGCCGACATCCCCGACTATCAGGCCGCCCTCAACGCGGTGAAGTCCGCCGACGTCCGCAACGCCGTCTGCCGCTTCCTGCGCACCCCGCTGCCCACCGGCGACGCCGGCCAGCCGGTGCAGGCGATCCCCGAGACACCGGAGCCCTGCCGGGGCCTTCCGGTCTTCACCATCAAGGACCCGGTGGCACGGAACGAGATCACCCCCGGGTTCGTCGCGGGCACCGCCAAACCTCTGCCCGCCGAGGCGATCAAGCTGACACAGCTGGTCTCCTCACTGAGCACCACCGTCAACGGCCGCAACGTCACCGTCATGCTCGCCCCCAGCCAGGGCGGCGGCTGGCACCTGGCGGCCGTACGCGACGGCGACAGCGACGCCGCGTACGCGGGCAGGGCCACCGCGGGAACCCTGGTCTTCACCGAGCCGCAGATCCGCGGCTGGTACCAGCTCAAGCTCCTCACCGTCGAGCCCCTCAACGATCAGGCCCGGGAAGGACTGGGCGGCCAGGCATCGGTGTCGCTCGACAACTACCAGAGACTGGTCAAGGCCCGTTACGCCGACAAACTGCCCGGCTCCGAGTACGACAACACGGGCTACTCCAGCGGCTACAGCCTCCGGCGCACGCAGGACGACGCCTCGTCCTCCACCCTGCTCCTCGCCGGCGGTTCGGGCACGGCACTCGCCCTCGCGGGCGGAGCCGCCGTGTTCCGCCGGCGCCGCCGCGCGAGCACTGGCTGAGCCCAGCCCCGCAAACCGTTCCGTCAAGTCCCGCCCCGGCAGCCGGCCGGGACGGGACCCACCCCCGCCCGGCCGTACTACCAGCGCTTCCCCGCAGGGAAGGCCGCCAAGAGCCGGCCGCATCTCAAGTACAGGTCGGCACAGGACTCGCCAGCGGGGAGCGCCTCGCCGCGCTTGAGGCGGAACACGACCGGCCGGTGCCGCTCGGCGCGGTGCACATACGGGGCGTCCGACCTGCGGGGGCAAACAGAAAACGGGCCGTCGCGTCCGCGAGCAGCTTCAACACCGGCGCCCGCAACTCCGCGTCCGCCTTCTCCCCGTCGCCGGTACGAGACCGTACTCCCGGGCCAACTCCATTCCCCGCCGACGCGAAGGTACGCGAGCCGCGCCCCGCCGCCGGGCCGGGTGCCACGCCCGCGTCTGCCCTGCTCGGTTTCGGCCCCTGGGACAGCCGCCACCCGGTGCCCCCGGCCCGCCGGGCCCCACGGGCCCCGGCGGGCCTGCCGGCCGGCAATGGCTCCGAGGGAAGCAGCGAACAACCACCCGCCGCCCACTCCCTGCCGCGCTCACCGCCCGACTATCGTCGCTGCGTGACAGCTTCCCGCCCGCCCCGTCTGTTGCCGAGCCGCGCTGTGTCCGGCTCGGTGCCCGGAACTCAGGTCAGGCATGGGGATTGGGGGTACCAGTCGGCGAAGTCCTCGTCCTGCCACAGCCCGTCCAGCCGGTCACGCACCCATATCGCCGTCGTGCCGCCCGGGTTGCTCGCCCGCGCGACCTGCGCAGTCAGAGATGGGACCTGCTCACCGGAACGGGGGCGGAGCGACAACGGGCACCTCGACAACTGCATCGGTAGGCGGAACCACCCGAGCATGCCTGTTGATCATGCTGCCGCACCGAGAAACTCCAAGACCCCCGACAGAGTCAAGCTAAGGCGGCAGCTCTTCCAAACGGAAGTGCTACTACTCCTCGACCGCACCACGCTTCCTCACTGGCCCTGGGCGGGCCAGGCCGCCACGAGATCACGGCAGCTTGTGAAGCGGGGGCCCGGAACCGTCTCCTGGGTCACCTGACCGTTCAGCCAGCATATTTGGACGGTGTCGCTCTCGGTGTCGAGCGCGCAGCACACCCCACCGCTGGCGGCGGTGAGGCCGGTGAACACTGCTCTGATGCTGGCGGACCGCTCGAACAGCCGGCTCATCCCCGATGTGGCTGCGGTGAACTGCAGCGAGGCGTAACGAGGGTGAAGCGCGGGCGCGAACCGGATGGTGAGGTAGATGTACCCGATTTCAACCCGCCCGAGTTCGTCGAGTTCGAGGCCACGACCCTCGACGAACTCGCGTACCTCGTCATCGACGCCGACCATGATTGACGTGTCGAGTTCAAGCGTGCTGCCTGTGGAGCAATCGACTGGATCGCTTTTGAAGTGGGATGTGAACGGGACGACGAGCTGATCACCGCCAGGCATGGTCAGCGTAAGTGGTGGCACTTGACGGGTTCGGGGGGCCAGTTCGACGAGCTCGGCCAGCGTCCTGGCGACGTTCTGGGCAGGCGTAAAGATCTCGTAGCTGTAGTCAAGTCCCATGCAGTTCACTCCCCTGGGCCGCATCGCATCCTTACATGACATGCCCATAAGGACCTGAGCATTTCTGGGAGGTACGCCGATCCGACACTTCCCCTGAGCTTGTTTTTATCTACCAAGATCTTCCAGGTTTGCCGATGGCCTTGAGGGTCTCGGGGCGCTTGACGGTCTTGCCGACGTCGTAGCGGGGTGCCGGGTGCTTGTTCCTGGCGCCGGGTGGCCGTCCGGGGCCGGTTCCCCGGGGTTTGGGAACGCGGGCCGGGCAGGTGAGGTGGGCGCGGATGTTCCTGAACCCCCGGCGGACGCGGGCCGGGGTGAGCCGGTCGGAGGTGGCCGGTTTCTCCCAGGGCCGGCGTAGGTCCCGGGTGAGGGGCCGGGTGAGCCGGAGCTGAGTGTGGGCGACGATCAGGATCCAGGTCCAGCGGTCCGCCGCCTCGGGAGCACGGAGTCTCGGGGTGGCCCAGCCGAGGGTTTGCTTCGCGAAGCGGAAGGTGTGCTCCAGGTCGAAGCGGCGGAGGAACGCCTGCCAGAAGCGGTCCACGTCGTCCGGGGTGGCACTGGGTCTTCGAGGACCACAACCACACTGGCGGGGCATCACCACACTGGCGGGGCATCGCGGTCCTTCGACAGGTGCTCGACCTTCAGCCGCATCAGCGTCCCCTCGACCAGCGGTAGGTCGCCGTCGTGGTCGAGCCAGGAGGAGCGGTGGGTAAGCCGGGGGTGGACCCGGTCCCATGCCTGGGTCCGGGCCTTGCCGTAGTCGGTGGTGTCGGTGACCGTGGTGATCGCGGGCTCGGGCCAGGTCTCCGGCCTGGCGAAGCGGAACTCCGGGCCGTGCTTGGGTGGCCGGCCGTTCGTCCCCGGCTGGCGGAACGGCTTCGGCAGCCGCATGCCGAGCCGCGCCTCTACCGTGTCCCAGTCGGAGGCTCGCGGGGGAGCGGCGGGCGGCGAGCACAGGCGGGTGAGGGTGTCGAGAGCGGACACGCGCTGTCTTCAAGAGAGGGGTGACGAAAGCCGTAGCCGGGAGGCCGGGACGAAGGAGTCCCAGACGACCTGGGCGGGGTGACGCCAGCGGGCGGGCCCTCCGCGCCAGCGATACTCGTGAACAGCGAATACCCGGGGATCATCTGTTCAGCCTGAGACGCTCCTGGACCAGTTCACTGCTTTGCTGGACGCGGACGGCTACTTCCCCACCGAGGGCGGAAAGACCATCCAGATCCTCCAGCAACTCCTCAAGGTCGCTGTGACCATGCGGTGTAGCGAGTAGTTCTTCGGTTGCCTCCGCTACACGGTTCTCGCGGTCGATGATCAGGGCCTGAAGAAACGTCAAGTAGGCAGTAGAGACCTCATCCGGTGGGATTCCCGGAGACTCGATGAACTGCCCCCACTGATCCCGACAACCTTGCAACCGCCCTTCCACCATGTCGAGCATGAGCTTCTCAAACTCGCAGGCAAGGCTTTCGGGGTGAACCTCAACGGCATGCTCCAGGTCCACTCGTGCCCTCTCATACTCGCCCGCGAGCCGGTGCGCCCTGCCACGTTCGGCGAGTATCCAGTCCATGGTGGGGTTGATGTCGAGGGCGTTGGTGAGGTCGGTGACGGCTTGGTCGTACCGGCCCGCGAGCCGGTGTGCCTGGCCGCGGGAGCCCAGTGCCCAGGCGTTGGTGGGGTTGATGTCGAGGGCGTTGGTGAGGTCGGTGACGGCTTGGTCGTATTGGCCTGCTTGTCGGTGTGCTTCTCCGCGGAGTGCGAGTGCCCAGGCGTTGGTGGGGTTGATGTCGAGGGCGTTGGTGAGGTCGGTGACGGCTTGGTCGTATTGGCCTGCTTGTCGGTGTGCTTCTCCGCG
>NZ_JBHYZV010000075.1:10473-36185 GCF_042753905.1 Streptomyces sp. NPDC059248
GAGTGCGAGTGCCCAGGCGTAGGTGGGGTCGATTTCGAGGGCGGCTGTGAGGTCGGTGACGGCTTGGTCGTACCGGCCCGCTTCTTGATGTGCTTGGCCGCGGGAGCCGAGTGCCCAGGCGCTGGTGGGGTCGATTTCGAGGGCGGCTGTGAAGTCGGTGATGGCTTGGTCGTACTGGCCTGCTTGTCGGTGTGTTTCTCCGCGGCGTGCGAGTGCCCAGGCGTTGGTGGGGTCGATTTCGATGGCTGCGGTGAGGTCGGTGATGGCCTGGTCAAGGCCATCCAGCCAGAGATGGCAGCGCCCGCGCCATGCCCAGGCGTGGGCGTTCCCGGGATTGTGGGCGATGGCATGGTCGAGTTCGGTGACGGCTTCTTCATCGCGGTCTGCGAAGTAGAGGATGCGTCCCCGGTAGGTGTGGGCCCAGCTCCGGGCCTCCGTGCTCAACTGGCCGCGAGTGAGGAGCAGCCTGAGGCAGGAGAGTGCCGCTTCTTCTTCGTTGAGCGTGTGCTGCAGGCGTTCGGACCAGCGGACGAGTTCGGCGTCGGGGGTGTCCTGGCCGGCCTGCACGAGGGCCTCGACCCACTGCCGGAGCACGGCGGTGTCCTGGCCCGCGGCATGGACCACCTGCTCCAGCGCTTGTGGCAGATAGGTCCCGGGGTCTGCGCACAGCCGGTGGTAGGTCTCGTCTCTTTGGTGTTGGCGCCAGGTCGCATCCTTCCAGCGTTCCGCCACAGCGGTCTGTTCCTCGTATCCGCGGCGCCAGGTGGCGTGGGTGTCGGCGAGCTGCAGATGCGCCGTGGTCCAGCGCTGCGGCGAGCGGGCGCGCTGCTGCCGGATCATGCTGGCACGGACTACCGCGTGGTAGTGCTTGAAGTCGCCCCGGCCGCTGACGAACGGCTGCCCGCACAGCCACGCCCACAGCCCCTCGATACCCGGCTCACTGGTCGCGGCGGCGAAGACGTCTTCGTTCAACCGCAGGGGCAGCGCGCACGCCAGTACGGCCTCGCGCTTCTCCGGGTTCGGGATCCATTGCACGAAGCGCTCGACGGCCACATCGACGAGATGCCCGCCCGCGTCCACATCCTCGGCGGTGTGCGGACGAGCCAGAGCGAGGAGATCCACCAGCAGGGGCAGTCCCATCGACAGCCGCAGTACCGCATCCACAACCCCGGCGTCGGTCACACCCCGCGCCGCCAGCAGCCCGCGCGTCTCCGCCTCGGTGAAGACCTCCAACGGAACATCGGCGATCTGGTCCCGCAATGGCGCCCACTGCCGCTCCGCGAGCTGATCCCGGCCCGCCAGCACCACCATGACATTCGCCGGCACCGGACCGAACTCCTCGTCCAGCAGACTCAGCAGCCAGCCGGACAGGTACTGCGCCGTCTGCTCCCACGTATCGAAGAACAGCACCACCCACCGCTGCCGACGACACAACCGCTCCAGCTCCGCGACGAACGCCCGGCTTAAACCCATCTCGTCCCGAGCGCCGCGCCGCTGCCCACGGGACCGAGACGCCGACCTCAGGCGGTCCAGCCCCTGGGCCGCCGCATCCGGATTCGCCATGGCCGTCGCGACACCGACGCCCGGGATCAACGACACCGCTCCCAGCGCCGCCTGCGACACCACCCGGCTTGACACCGACGCCTCACCCTCCACGGGCGTCGGCTCCACCTGTGCCGTCTGTTCACGCCGCCACTGCTCGACGGCCTTGTCGAACTCCTTACACGGGCCCTCCTGCCGCGCCATCTGCCGGACCAACTCGACCAGGGCCTGCTGCACGCCGTGGACATCGTCCTCGTCCACCACAGCCGTGACCGCGCCAGCACGCTCGGCAGCGCTCTGCCACTGCCGCAGCAGGGTCGACTTGCCCACCCCACCAACTCCACTCACGTGGAACAGGAACTCCGCCGGATCCTCTGCGGACAAAGGATCCTTCGACAAGTTCTCCGTGAACAGCGCCACCTGAGCACGCCGCCCCTCGAACCGTCCCTTCGCGCGCTGCCGGATCAACGCACCCCGCGACGGACTCCGAGCGCCCGAACCCGACATCCCCGCACCCCCATCACACAAAGCTTCTTTTTTTGATACGACAGCAGGCAGCAACGCCTCGCAGCCCACCATTCTTCAACCGCGAACTCCGTCTGTCAGGCAAGTCCCAGATCTCTCCCGGTTACCGGTCCACCAGCGGCGGCGCCCTCTTCGCACCGCACCCGACACAACCCGGCGTCACGGGCCGGTGAAGATGTCGTGGGTGCTGATACGTCGCCAGATGATGTGGGGCTGACCGGCGACCACCGCCAGGCCGTAGGACCACGTCGCACGCCGTCGACCACCCCGGCCGGGACACTGCCCTCACCCCGGCACAGCGGTCCGCCGCCGTCCACGCCCACCTCCAGGCCGCGATGCCCCAGGAGTACGCGGAGGGCCGGACGACCGATCCGGAGACATGGACGACCTCCCCGGAACGCCTCGCTGCCCTTGCCAAACTCACCGCCACCACCGAGGCCCGCAGCCGCGCCTTGGCCGACGGGGAACTCGCGGGCCCGGCCGCCGAACCGGCGGTGGGCCCGCGCCGCCAGGGGCACGGGCACGAGCAGCAGTCCGGCCACGGCCACGGTCAGAATCAGGGCCGGGGTGGCGTGCAGCCGTGACGGCCGGGACTGTCGCGCCGCCCGGCGGTACTGCTGCCGGGCGGTGGGAGACCGCCCGGCGGAACGGGGACCTAAGTCACCACGCCGTCGCACCAACCAGGGGGAAACGCTCCTGGGCACTGCGCGCTACGGGTTGCTCATCCGCCTTCCCCTACCCTTTGCCCGGCTCCTCCTGCCACTGTGCCAGCGCCGCCCGGGCCCCGACGGTGTCAGGGTGTTCGGGTCCGAGGATGCGTTGGTGGTCGGTGAGGAGTTGTTCTTCGATGCGGGTGGCGTCCTGGGTGCGGCCGTCTTGCCAGTAGGAGTGGGCGAGGTTGTTGCGGGTGGTGAGGGTGTCGGGGTGTTCGGGTCCGAGGATGCGCTCGCTGGTGATTTTCAGCTGTTGCCAGCGGGCGACGGCGGCGGTGTGGAGGCCCGCGTCGTTCAGGCTGCGTCCGGCCCGGAATAAGACAACGTGTCCGCCGGGGTACCAGAGGTGGGTGTCGGCGTTGGCACGGAGGGCTGCGGCCAGCTCATGGTGGTCGGGGTGGGTGTCGGGGTCGGGCCAGCAGGCGAGGAGCCCGTCGGCCGCCGCTTTCGCGGTGTGTCCGAGCTGTGCGTCGGTGAGGGTTTCGCGGACCGCGCGGGCGGTGAGCGCATGGACCCGCACCACCCGGGACGTTTCCTCGGGCATGTGGGTGATGAGGGCGTAGCGGTGCAGTACCCGTAGCGCGGCGCGGTTCTTACCGGCGTCCGGCCTCTGCGGTTCCTCCCCGTCCCCGGTTCCATCGGTGTGCGCCGGCAACTGCCCGTCCCCGGCAGAAGCGGACGGGGCAGCCTCCGCAGCAGGCACGGGTGCTGCTGCCCGGTGCTGGGCGAGGTGGTCAAGGACAGGTCCGGTCTCCCACAGTCGGGCGGGGTGTCCGGCGGGGTCGAGGAGGGAGATCAGCTGGACGGCGGGTTCGGCGAGCCCGGTGGTATCGACTGCACGGACGGCGTCCAGACCCACCAGGAGCGTGGCGGCCACGGTGCGCCCGTAGTCCTCGGTGTCCGCTGATGCTGGCAGGACCTGGTCCAGCCGGGTCTGGGCGTCGGCGAACCTGTCGAGATACTCACCGGCGGTGAGATGCTGGTTGATCATGTAGGCGGCGGCGTGCCCGAGCGCCAGCGGCAGGAACCCGAGCGCTGAGGCCAGCTCCCCGACACCTTCGTCGAGGAGCTGTACAACGCCCTCGGCTGCGAGGCGCTCCCGCAGGTACGCGCCCGCTTCGCCCGGTGTGTAGACGTCCACGCGGACGCGGGTGCGTCCGCCGCCGGTGATCGCGGCGTCCTCCAGCCGCGTCGTCGCCAGTGCCCACCCCACCCTCGCATGACCCGCTGGCCACCACCGCCGCACCGCTCCCGGATCGGCGATGTCGTCAAGGACGACCATCCACCGCCGCTGCGTGGTGGCGAGCCAGGTCAGGAACGCGCGCGCGTCGCCCTCCGGGTCCGTACCGGCCGCACCGGGGGCCTGGACCAGGCTCGCGGCCCGGGCGTACGCGGCGACGATCTGCTGCTCCTCGGCGGCGGCGACCCAGACCACCAGATCAGCGTGTTCCTCGCGGAGGGCCTGGTGGGCGTAGGCGGCGGCGAGCTGGGTCTTGCCGACCCCGCCCCCACCGGACAGCACCTGCGTCAGAACCACCGACCCCCCCGCCGCGCGGGCCGCCTCCACCTCCTCCCGCACCGCAGTCCGCAGCTGCGACGCTGAGGCCAGCTGTGGGATCTGCCCGGCCACAACTGGCCACACCACCCCTTCCCGGACGTCCGGGTGATGGTGGATGTGCTGTTCGTTGATGTGCTGGACCTGGCCGCCGTCACCGAGCGCGCTCCCGGTGATGTCCCCGCCGGCACCCACCCCGCCCGGCCCCACGCTGACCGCCGACGGTGGGCCCGGGGGAGAGGACGGTACGGGCTGGCCTTCGCGCGCGGTGTCCGGAGTGGCCTGTCCGACAGGAAGGGGCGGTGCAGTGGGCGCGGCGCGCTCGTCGACGGACCCGGTCGGTCCGTCGCCCTGCGTGCCTGCGGCCGTTCCCTGCGCGCTGTCGGGTTCGGGCGAGGGCTGCTTCTTCCTCGACTTCCAGAACGACGGGGTCACCGGCCGGTGCCTTCCCGCTCGGGTCGCGTGCCGTCCTGGCGGTTGTCGGGTGTGGTGCCGTCGGAGGGGGCCGTGGGAGATGGCTGCTGCTGTGGCTGGGGGGTGTGGGTGACGCGGGAGCCGGGCCCAAGGGCGCTGCCGGTGATGCTGCCTCCGGCGGCGATACCCCCGGGCCCGGCCTGGACGTCCACACTGCCACTGCCACTGCCACTGCCACTGCCACTGCCACCGCTGCCGTCTCCGGCGTCGGCCGTGCCCGGGACCTGCGGGGGCACGGTCACCTGGGACTGCTCGCCGAGCGCGCTGCCCGTGATGTTCCCGCCGACCGCGATCCCGCCCTGCCCCGCGCGCACCCGCCTCCCGCCGACTGCACTCCCGGGTGGTGTGCCCGGTGCGGGAGTGCGGGCGAGCGCGAGCACGGCGACGACGAGAGCCGCCAAGGCGACGACCGCCCCGGCGATCCCTGCCACCAGGGCCCCGGTATTCAGATCCGTCACGAACGGGAGTGCCACCAGCCCCACTGCCGCGAGACCGGCGACCACCACCACGGCCCACAGTCGACCCCGACCCACTCCGCCCCCCGCCATCAGCACTTCCTCCCCGCACACTTATCGGATCACCACCCACTAGGCCCACCGAGAACGGTGTCCGTCCGTCTGCCCGGGCAGCTGTGAGGTGGTGAACACCGTAGCCCCGCGAGCAGTTGCGGTTCAGCGGTTCAGCCGGACGGGCCAGCCATCCGGCACGTACGTGGCTGCCGGAGCTCCCCACCGGCCGGGAATCTGCTCACTCGATGGCGTTCCCGCGATGATGGGCGTGGCCGGTGGAGTCCACTCTCGTCATGGGCTGAGTGGACTCCACCCGGGCGGGCCGCGCCCCGGTGAACCGCCACCGGGGCCGGGCGCCCCATGACGCCTGGGGCGGGCTGGGGGACGGATCGTCTGGTCAAGAGGTGGTCAAGGGGTAAATCGGGCATGGCGCGTTGGGTGGGCGTACGTGGTCAAGGGGTTTCGTGAACCGGGGACACTCTGATCGGTATCTCGCCGCCCGGCCCCTGCCTCGGTGGGCATTGAGGGCATGGCAGCGGTGCCCACCGCGCACCACGATGCGCGGTGCGGTGGTGCAGGTGCGGCGCCCGAAAGACCGCCGTCCCCGATGCGCGGCTACGCGGTGGTGCGGTGCGCCGGGTGTGCCTCCATCGCCTGCTCCATCCCGATGGCCTCCAGCCGGAGGAGTGCACCGGCGACGTCGTCTCCAAGACCATTCCTTACCTGTACGGGCCGGGCCGTCCTCGACCACACCCCATCCGACCTGGGGCTTTCTGGTCAGCTGTGGACGCGGCGGCTGATAGGTGAGCTGATCTTCAAGCTGTACCGGGTCCGCTTCACCGAGCCGGGGGTGGCAAGTACCTCAAACGGTGGGGGCTGACGTTCCAGCGGCCGGACAAGCGAGCGGTCGAGCAGGATCCGGAGGCGGTTCGGATCTGGCGCGAGGAGACGTGGCCGGCGATCCGGGCCAGGGCGAAGGCGGAGAACGGGTAAGCGCTCTTCGCCGACCAGGTCGGCATCCGGTCGGACCAGGCCACCGGCCGCACCTGGGGAGCCAAAGGCGCGACGCCGGTAGTCCGCCGCACCGGGAACCGCTTCTCCGTGAACGCGATGTCCGCGATCAGCACCCGCGGCCGGATGCACTTCATGGTCTTCACCGAGTCGTTCGACGCGAAGATCATGTGCCGCTTCCTCGCCCGGCTCGTCGGGCACTTCGACCGCAAGGTCCACCTGATCGTCGACCGCCACTCGGCCCACCGCTCGAAGACCGTCCGGGCCTGGCTCGCCGACCACAAGAATCAAGTCGAACTGCACTTCCTGCCTTCGTACTCTCCCAAGCTGAACCCGGACGAGCTGGTCAACGCCGACCTCAAACGCAGCCTGCCCCACACCCACCGGGCCAGAAACCAGGCCGAACTCGCCGCCGAAACCCGCAGGTTCTTCCACCGCCGACAACGCCAACCTCGCATCGTGCGCGGATACTTCGGCGGTCAGCACGTCCGCTTCATCACCGACGAGTGAACCCCATGAGTTTCTGATCAATAGGCCCTTTCCTTCGGGTCCACTCACCCCGCCGTAGCGCCCGCTCAGCCCGGACCACGCCAGAACAGGTCGCGCTCGGGCACCTCGGCGCCGTACGGCAGATGGCCTGCAAGGCTGACGCCGTCGAGCGGGTACGCGGGAAGGCAGGGCGATGCGCGCCCCTGGTGCGCGAATTGACAAGCCCTGTGCGCGAATAGCTAATGACACCGGGCCGCCACCTTCGACATTCTCATCGTGGGCAATCGCCCAGGGTTCTCGGGTGGACCGGCGGTCTACCCGGAATCAGTGGCGAAGCACGCGGGATGACAACACCTTCCCGTGAAACATCCCCGAGAACGATCCGTTGAGAGGAGTGAACCATGCTCACTGCGATTTCCACGGTCAGTGACCGGCTCGTTGCCGCCCTCGCACCACGCGAAACGGCCTCCGCCGCCTGCCCGGTCGTCGATTCCTGGTGTGACGGTGGTTGTCCGTTCTGGTGGTGGCGGCGCAAGTACGCCCGCCTCTGCCCCGATGGAAAGATCCATTACACGTTCAGCGAATGCGGGAGCGGGAACTGCTGATTTCCCATTGCTGCGTGCCCGCCCCTTTGAGGGGCGGGCACGCAGTACCACAATGAGGAGACGCTTCGATGGACCATGTCCTTTTGGCCTCTCGTGTTCTCATCGGGGTAGTTTTCGCCGTGTCGTTCCTGACGAAGACGCTCCGGAAGAACGGCTGGTCGGAATTCCTGGACTCCGTCCGGGACCTTGCTCCGGTTCTTCCGGTACGGACCACGGCCCTCGCGGCGTCCGCGGCGGAGGTCGTCGTGATAGCACTGCTCGTCCCCACCGGATCGGCCAGGTACGGATTCGTCGGAGCCGTGCTGCTGTTGCTTCCCTACACGACGGCTCTGATCCTGGCCGTGCGCCGTGGAACCTCAGCGCCCTGCGGGTGCTTCGGACGGTCGAGCACCCCGGTGAGCGGCTTTCACGTCGCACGTAACGCCCTGCTGACCGCGGTGGCGCTCACGGGGGCCCTGGCCGGACAGGAGGCTGCCCGAGCCCATCCGGCGTGGCCCGGGGCTGTCACGGCGTTGGCCGCGGGTCTGGTCGCGGCCGTGCTGGTGATCTTCACAGACGAACTCTCCGACGTCTTCAGCGTAAAGCCCTAGCAGAAGGAGAAGGTCAATGCCCTACGTCATCACCTTCCTCGTGTTGGTCGGCGTGCTGTGCCTCTTCAACCTGGTGCTGTGCATCGGCATCATTCGGCGGCTCCGGGAGGGCAGCGACGGAGCCGGGCAGGAACTCGTCCCCCAGGTGATGCGCGCCCCCGGTGAGAGGGTCACCCGCTTTTCCGCCGTTACCACAGCGGGCGCGTCCGTTTCCGAACAGATGCTGATCGGCGACCCGACGTTGGTCGCCGCCTTTGCTCAGGGCTGTCCCGAGTGCGAAGAGGGACTGCCCCTGTTCGCGGAATACGCTGCGACATTCCCCGGAGCGCCCCGTCGGGTGGTGGCCGTCCTCGTGGGCGATCCCGACGCGATGCGCGACAAGGTCGCCATGTTGGAACCCGTCGCCCATGTCGTTCTCGAAGGGAAGGACGGACCGGTCGGCTCAGCGCTGGGAGTTCGCGGCTATCCGGCCTTCGGCGTCCTCGATGACCACGCCGTTGTGCAGGCGTCCGGCATCCGGATCGAATACGTCACGGGCATCCCGGTCGGTTCCTGAGAGATGACCGGAATACGGAGGATCCTCCACGCCATTCGTCTGAACTGGCAGGCCAGTCGCTGGCTGACCCTGCTGGCAGCCGTCCTGACGTTGTCCTTCTCGGGCGCACCCCTGGTGACCGCGTGGTTGACCAAGGACCTGCTCGACTCCGTCACGAGCGGCACGGCACCCGACCGAAGGGTCCTGGTCACAAGCCTGCTGCTGGCAGCGACGGGGCTCGTGGTCAGCCTGGTCCCCCGTTGGATCATGTACGCGTACAAGGAGACCGAACGCAGGGCGGGGCTGATCAGTCAGGACCGACTCTTCGCCGCGACCGAGCGTTTCGTCGGCATGGCCCGTTTCGAACAGCCCGAGTTCCTCGACCGGCTGAGGCTCGCGCTACAGGCAGGCGGTTCGGCACCCGGCTCAGCGGTTTCCGGACTGCTCTCCGTCATCGGCTCCGTGCTCGTCATATTGGGTTTCCTCGGCTCCATGCTCGTGCTCTCCGCCTGGATGCCCGCGCTCGTCCTCGCCTCAGGGGCATCGGTCCTGGCCACGGAGATCTGGCTGGCGCGAAGTCGGGCGGGGATGTTCTGGCGCATCAGCCCCGTGCAGCGGCGCGAGATCTTCTACCGGGAACTCCTCACCAGCGTCCAGGCCGCCAAAGAGATTCGGCTCTTCGGCTCCAGCACGTTCCTTCGAAGCCGCATGGCCAGCGAGCGGAAGACCATCAACGAGGAACAGTCCGCTCTCGACCGACGCGAACTCCTGCTGCAGACCTCCGCCGGGACGCTGACGGCCGTCATCACCGGCACCGCCATCGTGTGGTCCGCCACCGCCGTCCTGGCCGGCCGGATCACCATAGGCGACGTCTCCCTCCTGATCGCTGCCGTCGCAGGAGTGCAGGCGGCGATGGTGAGCATCGCCAGGGACGTCGCCGTCACCCACCAGAACCTCTTGATCTTCCAGCACTACCTGGACGTGATCAGCGCGGCACCGGACCTCTCCGTACCCGTGCAGCCCCTACGAACGCCGGAGCTGAGCACCTGCATCGAGTTCCGTGACGTCTGGTTCCGGTACTCGCCCGACCACCCCTGGGCCCTGAGCGGAATCAACCTGACCGTCCCCGCCGGCGCGGCCGTCGGCATCGTCGGAGCAAACGGAGCAGGCAAGAGCACCTTGATCAAACTGCTCTGCCGCATGTACGACCCCGTTCGCGGCCAGATCCTCTGGAACGGAACCGATCTAAGGGACCTGGACCCAGCGGGTCTACGGAGCCGGATTGGCGCGGTCTTCCAGGACTACATGCAGTACGAGCTGACCGCCCGCGAGAACATCGGCCTGAGCAACCTCCCCCTGCTCGACCGCCCCGAGGAGATCACGGGTGCCGCGCACAAGGCCGGCGCTCACGCATTCGTGTCCCGGCTGCCGCGTGGCTACGAAACGCTGCTCTCCCGCAGCTTCCTCGAGGAGGACGAGGACGACGAGAAGGGCAACCACGGCATCACCCTGTCCGGAGGCCAATGGCAACGCCTCTCCCTCGCTCGGGCCTACCTGAGACAGCACTGCGATCTGCTGATCCTGGACGAGCCGAGTTCCGGGCTCGACCCCGAAGCCGAGCACGCGATCCACCGGGGCTTGCAGGAACACCGGGCGGGGCGCACCAGCCTGCTGGTGTCCCACCGGTTGAGCGCCGTACGGGACGCCCGCTTCCTCGTCGTCATCGAGGGCGGACGCATCACCGAGCAGGGCACGCACCACGACCTGATGGCCCGGGACGGGACCTACGCCCGCATGTTTTCCCTCCAGGCCGAGGGCTACCGGGAACCAGCCGAGGAGATGACGTAGCCATGTGGTGGCTCACCACGACCGGCCTGGTGCTCGTCGGAGCGCTCTGGCGGGTACGACGCACCTTCACACACGTCACCGTCGTCGGCCAGAGCATGACGCCCGCCCTGCCGGAGGGCACGAGGGTCCTCCTCCGGCGGGTTCCCCCCGACCAACTGGCAACCGGTGACATCGTCGTGCTGCCCGAACCCGACAGCGGACAGCTGATCGTCAAACGGATCGCCGCGATCGGCGGCGAGTCCACTCCCGCGGGCATCAACGCCGGTGCGGTCGTCCCGTACGGCATGGTGGCGGTCCTGGGCGACAACCCCGCCTGGAGCCATGACTCCCGCGACTTCGGGTACGTGCCCACCCGGCGGATACGGGGCCGGGTCGAGCGACGCCTCACCTGACCGGCGCCTCACCCGCGGAGGACCGGCCCCACCCGCGGAATCTTGGATTCCAAAGGTGGTGAGTCGGCCTGGGGCGCGGTTCTGACGTTGCCGTCAGCCCGTTTCCCCAGGCCGCTCTCCGAACCCGGCGTGCGGTTGGGTAACGAGCTCGTGCATGGTTGGCGGTGAGGCGTCGAAGGGTTCGACGTGGTTCTGTGTTCACATCTGCCGCGCTGCGGCCAGGTCTGCGGATTGTTGGTGGGACAGCAGGCCGGCGACGGCCTGGACGGTGTCGCTCATGTGCTCGCGGCGGCCGAGGTGGCGGGCCAGTGCCCGCCAGTTCTTCAGGCGGGCGATGCCGTGCTCGACCCCGGATGCGGCGTGAGGAGTGCGCCTTGCGCTGTCGCTCGTACATCTCCTCGTACCAGTCCGGGGCGTCTTTCTTGAACTTGCGGTGCGGCGGTGTCACCATCCGGCCACCGGTCTGGGCACCCAGGCCCTGGTAGCCGGCATCGGCCAGGATCTCCACCGCGGGCCCATCGGCCAGGAGCTTGACCAGCCCCAGCTGGCGGGCGTGGGTGATGTCCGCGCAGCTTGCGGGACGGGCTGGACTGCACCACAGGACGCGGCCTTCACCGTCCGTGACCACCATGGACTTGACGGCGTTCTGCTTGTTCTTGCCGGAGATGAACCTGTCCCGGTCCTTGCGTCCAGCGGCTGGCCGACGGACTCGGATCTCCGTGCCGTCGACAATGCCGGTCTTCCCGCTCGCGCCGAGATGGTCGACGACCTCGGCCAGGGACCGCAGTCGCACGTCAGGGCTGACGGTGCATCCCCGCTCGGCGAGCAGGGGCCGCACCTCACCGATGGCCCGGGTGATCGTGGAGCGGTCCACGCCGAACCAGCCGGCCAGCACGTCGTGGGTGACCCCATGGCGAAGATGGACCAGCGTGGCCAGCAGCCGGTCGACGAACACCAGCCGGTGCTTCGCACCGGCTCCCAAGGCTCGCCTCCGCGGCTTCGACGCCAGCCTGACCTGGTGCCGCTCATGCCACAACGGGCCTACCTCGGAGATAAGTTCAGCGATCACGTCAGCGGACAGACCGGTGATTCGACGGTTGCTGACGATCACTGCTCGAGACGCGTTCTCCACCACCTGGCCATGATCAACGATCAAGAGCCGGACGCCTCACTGCCAACCATGCACGAGCTCGTTAAGCAGCCACCGTCCCTCTCCCCACGAGCTCGCGGGACTGACGGAATCGGCGGCTACGGCACTCTCCCAGGGGGAACGCCCGCGCTCACGCCGGAAGGCCGGCCCCGAATCCCTGCTGTTTGCCCATATGACTGAGTTGTTGCTGGACTGCACATTTCCCCTGTGCGACGTTCTTCGTGAGGAACGACTACAGGGGGCTGGACATGCTCGTTACCGAATTCAGTACGGGGATCGTGAAGGCATCGGAGCGGTTTGAGTTCTTCTCCCATGCCACGTCCCGGCCACATATGATCAATCGCCTCCGCAGCAATGATCACCATGACTTCCGCGCTACGGCACGTCTCTTGCGCTTGGGTGATGTGCACTTGTGTTCACACGTCAATCCTCACCTAGAAATCGTGCGGACTTCAAAGCTGGTGCGCCAGTCCGACCCGGAGATCTATCAAGTCCACTGTCTGATCTCGGGCCGAGGCCGCCTGGCCCAGGACGGCCGCGAGACGGCGTTCCATCCTGGACAGATCGTGCTGGCGCACAGCAGTCGCCCGCTGGACCTCACCATGGACACGGGCGCAGGCAACTGGACCTCCCTCATCCTTCAGTGCCCCCGCTCGCGACTCCCTCTGCCGGAGAAGACGGTGCAGCACCTGACTGCCGTGCCGATCCCCGCGCAGCACGGCATGGGCGGGGTTCTCTCCCGCTGGCTGGCCGACCTCAATAGGCGCGGTGCGGAGTTCACTCCAGCCGATGTCCCCTCCCTCACCTCAGTGACTCTGGATCTCCTGGCGTCCGTGATCGCCCGCTGCTTCGAGGCCGAGGATGCACTGAACCCGCAAGCCCACCGCCGCGCCTTACGGTCCCGGATCAACATGTTCATAGAGGACCATCTGGCCGACCCCGACTTGACACCACGAGCCGTCGCGGGTGCTCATCACATCTCCTTGCGGCATCTCCAGCAGTTGTTCGCCGAGGACACCGCATCGCCGGCAGCCTGGATACGCCACCGGCGTCTGGAACGCTGCCGCAGCGACCTGTCCGACCTCAACATGCTCTCCCTGCCGGTCCAGGCCATCGCCGCGCGCTGGGGTTTCACCGACCCCGCCCACTTCAGCCGCCTCTTCCGGGCCGCCTACGGGACACCGCCACGGGACTACAGGAACCTGCCATCCACGGTGTGCGCGAATCGTCAACAACCCTGCGCGGACTGACAAGGCCAAATGCCAACGCCCTCGGCATCCTGAATGACGAACGCCCCGCAGCAGCCCGCGTGCACTAAGACGCCATTTCACTTGGTGAGTCTGCGGTGGCATATGAGGGTTGCGGCGATGGCGGTGAAGGCCAGAAAGTGCTCCGGCTTGCGCTCGTAGCGGCGGTGAAGGCGTCTGCACCCGGACAGCCACGACACGGTCCGTTCCACGACCCAGCGATGACGGCCCAGGCGGCGGGATGACTCGACGCCCTTGCGGGCAAGACGGTGCCCGATGCCTCGGTGCGATCTCTCGGTTTTGTGGCAGTGGAGTGAGAGACAGTGAGGTTTAGAGGTGTTAATGCTGGTCACGGGTTGTTTCGGGGCGTGGGATCACTGTCCTGGAGGTGAGAGATCCGCAGGGCATCGCTGTCGTGGAGCGTTATCGCGTGAGGGGTGACGCTGTCTCAGTTTCGTGAGTTCTGATCCGCTGGCCGGTGGGTGTTGGTGTGCTCAGGGGTGTGGATCAGACAGAACAGGACCCGGCCCCGGAACGAGTGAGTGGTGGTTCGGGTGGGGTTTTGTCGGCTGTGTCGGTTCGTGCGTTGCGAGGATTGGCGGTGCGCCGTCTGCTGGCCCTGCGGCGGGAGGGGAAGCTCACCACTGGGCAGGTGAGGTCGGCGGCGGATGTGCTCGGGGTGCGGGAGCGTGCGGTGTGGCGGTGGCTGGCGGCCGCCGAGCGGGACGATGCTGCGGCTCGGGCGCCGGGGGAGCGGGCTGCGTATCCCGGGCGGTTCACGGTTACTGATGAGGTCCGGGCTCTGCTGGGGCTGTGGAAGGGCAACGTCGCGGCGGTTCATCGTGAGCTGACCGCTCGTGCGGCCAGGGGCGAGGGGGAGCCGCCTCCGTCGATCCCGACGCTGCACCGCGCGATCCGCCGTGATCTGTCGCCGGGGAGCGGGCCGGGCTTGCGGGTGGTGAGCGGGCGGCTCGTAAGCACGATGTGTTCCTGGCCCGGCCGCGGGGCTGGCGCAACCAGGTGTGGGAGACCGACCACGTGCAGGCCCCGGTGCTGGTCGATGTCGAGGGCAGGGCCCGCAGGCCGTGGATCACCTGGTTCACCGACTGCGCCACCAACGCGATCACCGGTGTCGCCGTGACGCCGGTGCATCCGTCGCGGGAGTCGGTGCTGGCCGCGCTTCGCTCCGCGGTCCTGCGCGAGGACCCCTACGGCCCGTTCGGCGGCCTGCCCGAGAAGGTACGTGTCGACCGTGGCAAGGACTTCCTGTCGAGGATCGTGACCGCCGCGTTCGATCTGCTGGACGTGACGGTTGAGGACCTGCCCGCCTACACCCCGCACCTCAAGGGCACTGTGGAGGGCCTGAACCGGGCGGTGGAGAGCATGTTTCTGGCCGCGCTGCCCGGCTATGCCCGCCAGCCGCGCCCCGGCAAACGGGCCGCCCGTCCGAAGGACGAGGTGCTGCTCGGCTTCGAGGACTTCACCGCCCAGCTGCTGGATTGGACGCTGTGGTGGAACACCGAGCACCGTCCGGCACCATTGCGGGGGAGGACCCCGCTTGAGGCGTGGCAGGACGATCCCACCCCGCTGCGGGACGTGCCGGCCGCGGATTTGTGGACGTTCACCCTGGAGGACGCCGGCACCCGCACGCTGACCACCCGCGGCATCCGCTTCAGGAAACGCGACTACGTGGGGTCGTGGATGACCGGCCAGACCGGGATCCAGGTCCGGATCCGCTTCATGCCCCACCACGACCACCGCATCGAGGTCTACCACGCGGCCACCGGCCGCTACCTCGGTCCCGCGGACCTGGCCGACCAAGCCACCGAGGAGCAGGTCAGCGCTGTACGGCGAGCGCGGGCGGCCCGCGCCCGCCGCCTGAAGAAGGACCTTCAAGCTTCCCAGCGCGAGCGTTACGCCGCCGCCACGCAGGCCGAAGCCCCACAGCGGCTCGGCGCACTGACAACCGCCCAGGCCGGGACCGAACTCGCCCAGGCCACTGACGCTGACCTGTCAGACCTTGCGCTGCCGGACCTCATCCCGCCCGCCGCGCCCCCGGCCGACTGGCGCACCCCTGCTTCCCTGGCCGCGCTGACTGGCTCCGACCAGCGCAATACGCCTCCACCCGGCCAGGGCGGCCCTTCTTCCCCTGACGCCCCGGGCGGGCGGGGCGCACCTTCCACCACCGACGAAGACGGAGACGCCTCGTGACCGCGGCCACCTACCAGTACGTCGACCTGCCCGACGCGTCCGTGGTCACCACCCGCGCCCTGCTCACCGCCCGCGAGAACATCGGCGACACCGTCGCCGCGCGGGCCATGATGTGCATTCACGGCGGCGCCGGCTTCGGCAAGACCCTCGCCGTCAACACCTGCTTGCGTGAACTCGAACCCGGCGAGGACGTCCGCAAGATCACTTTTCGGGCCCGGCCCACCGCCCGAGCGGTGCGCTATGAGCTGTTCACCGCACTCGACCTGGCCGGCGAACCACCGCGCCACCCCAGCGAATTCGACCGTCTGCTGAAGACCGCTCTGGCCGAGCGCCCCCGTACCTTCCTCGTCGACGAAGCACAGTGGCTCAACGGGGAGGCGTTCGAGTACTTCCGCTACCTGTGGGACGAGCCCTCCACCCAGCTCGCGATCATCTTCGTCGGCGGTGAGGGCTGCCACACCGTGCTGCGCCGCGAACCGATGCTCTCCTCCCGCATCTTCATCTGGCAGCACTTCACCCGCCTCACCCCCAGCGAGGTCATCGACGTCATCCCGCTGTTCCACCCGATCTGGGCCGACGCCGACCCCGACGACATCACCTTCGCCGACAGCCACGCCGCACACGGCAACTTCCGCGCCTGGGCCCAGCTGACCGCCCACACCCGCACCGCCCTGGCACGCACCGGCCGCCCCCGCATCGACCAGGAACTGCTGCGCTGGGCCTTCAGCCGCCTCGCCTGACCACCACACCACCATGCCTCCGGCCCCGCCGCTGCCGCCCCTCACCGTGGTCATCGACCGCCATGACGACGTGATCCACACCCACACCGCCCTGGCCGCCCACCACCCGCCGTCCGGCCGGATCACCCTGCACCCCGGCCCGGGAACCACCAGCGAAACCGGCCTCGCCCACGACCTTCTCGCCGCCCTGAGCAAACCGCCCCTGCTCCCAGGCCGCTTCTCAAGCGGTCGTCAGCCCGCCTGGGAAGCCGCCACGGCTTGGATCACTGCCCTTCCTGTCACCCGGCTGATCGTTCTGCGCGCCCACCGCCTCACCACTCGCCGAACGATGCGCCTCCTCCAGCTACAGACCCTCACCGGTATCCACCTGACCCTGGTCTGCCACCGCCCCCACCTGCCCGCAGCCCTGCACCAGGCCCTGCGGACGGCCGACTACTCCCTCGCCGCCGACTTCGACGCAGCCCGCCGCCACTACTACGGCACACCGGTCACCGAACCCCCACTCGCAGACGAACCCGCCGGGCTGGCCAGCCGGTGGCTCACCCTGCCCGCACTGGAACGCCTCGTCTCCTACGACAGCCCCCGCCCCTGCACCGACCCGTGCACCCCGCCCCCGATCGCCTGGCGGCACCGCCCACCGCCCGTGCCTCTCACCGCGCACACCGCCCAGCAAGTCGCCCACCGCCTCCACGCAGCGACCGCACATCCCCGCCTGGCCGCGGCCGTCGCCGCCGCCCTGTTCACCGGCACATCCCTCCAGCAACTCGCCACCGCACGCTCCCGCGACTACGACGACGCCGCGGCCACGCTCGCCCTGCACGACCGCGCCCGCTACACCGACGGCTGCGCCACCCACCCCGTACCACCCTGGGCCAGCGTCTTCCTGCGAGCGGCGGCATGCTTCACCCGGCTCGTATCCGGCGAGGACCAGGAACTGCTCGCCGCGCCAGCTGACCGTGCGCACCTGCTGCGTGTGGCGGAGACGGCCAGACTGCGCCCGCCTCAGCCGCCCGCGGCCCGCCGCCAAGGTCCAGCCGACCGTGTGGAGTGGGACTGGTGCGAGCGGCAGGAAGCCGAGCGGTACGAAGCGCCGACCAGTCGCGTCAGGCCCTCGCGGCACTGAACACTTCGATGCGGTTATGCGACGGGACAGAGTCAGTCGATCGAGAAGTCAGCGAACTCGATGTCGCTGAAGGCGATGTGCAGACCGTGGGCACGGCGGCCCCATTCGCGAAAGTAGGCGTGTCCCAGCGCACGGGCCAGGATCACCGTCTGCTGCTGCTGCTCGCCTGCGCCGGCATCCCGGGCGGCGAACAGCTCCCGGGCCACCTCTCCCGGCAGATCCTGGGTGATCCACCGCACCCGCGGATCGTCCGAGGACCCCGCAGGAGCCGCGAACCCGAACCGCGCCCGGGTATGGAAGACGAAGCCCTCCGCCTCAGCCCGGGCACGCTGGCGGGCCCGTACCCGGGGCTGCCACCGTGCCAGGACTGCTTCTTCGATCGCCCGGACCTGCATCCGACCTGGCAGACCACGCGCTCCTGGCTTCTTCGTCACCCACCGCTGCACGGTGCGCTGTGACACCCCCAGCGCGGTGGCCACCTGCTGGGTGGAACCACGGTGCGTCGCCAGCAGGAAACGCAGGCGGGCCTCGGTGCTTGAGGGCACGGGCCGGGTGCGCAACGCGCGCTCCAGCCCCTGCTCGATCTGTCCCACGTCCGCCTCTCCTAGCGGCCAGCCGACAGGGTCGGCACCCAGCAGTCCGTAGCGTCAGTTCTCCCACGCCGCCGGTCCCTGCCCGCCAGTTCCGGTGTCTTTGGGACAGCACCGGCCGAAGTCGGCTACAAGAGCCCCCGGCGGCGTGCCAGCGACGGAATGGTCTGCAGAATCTGCCATCTGCCACGTGCCGACGGCGTCGGGTAACCGGTTGGCGGAGCTGGTGGTTTCTGCGGATTCGCGGTGTGAGTGTCGGGGGGGTTGGGTAGGGTCGAGGGGCCGAGTCCGGGTCTTCGTTCGTAGCGGGGGCACCAGCTGGCTCCTCGAGTCTTCTTGTGACCGTCCGGGGACGCGTTCGTACCGTGTCCACCAGCGGGTTCCCTGCCGCGTGCGCGTGTGCCGCCTTGTCCGGCGCGCGCCGAGCACTCTTCCCTTGGAGTCCCGCGATGCCTTCATCGCTGCCCGTAGCCCAGGCGATCGATTTCCTGTGTGAGCACACGTCCAGCAAGAGCCGTGTGATGGCCCTGCTGGCTCATGACAACGGCCCCAGTTCCCTGACTGCTGTCCTGACCTGTAAAGACCCCGACCATGCCTTTGAAGCGGTGGGGATTTTGCGCCGAGTCCTGGCCCGACGTGATGCCACCACCGTCGAAGACGAACTGAAGGCCCTCACGGCTGAGATGCCGGACGCACCGGCCGGCTCGCTGCGCCAGGCCGTCGTCCAGGCCGCGAGCGGCATCTGGCAGACAGAACCTGGCACCTTGTTCGTGGTACCCGACCCGGAACCGTCAGAGGACGAAGCAGTCTCCGACGTGGCGTCCGGGCCGGTGGGGCACCCGCGGCTGAAGGATCTCCCGGGAAAGGTCGTGCGGATCGCGCACCTGCACGAGTTCCACGTCACCGACGAGGACGCTCTCCTGCGCGCTGCTGTCGACCGCGGCTGGGAGCCGCTGCCTGCATCCGAACTCGATGACGACGATCCCCGCGACCTGATCGGAGCCGTGATGACCCTCACCGAGGACCCGCATGTCGCCGGAACCCAGACCCTCGAAGAGCAGAGCTCCGCGGAGATCCTCTGCGCCGAAGACGGGGATGAGCTGGCTGACTGGAGCGCGGCGCCGGTCGTCACCCGCTTCACTCACGGCTGGCGCCTGCGAGGCCAGCAGACCCGGCCCGCAGCCGAAGAACAGACCCCTAACTTCGCAGCGCTCTTCGCCACCCGGGACTGTCCGTGCAAGGGCGAGGACGAGGAATGCGAGGAGTGTGGATGGCAGCTCACGCCCCGTACCGCTGACCTGCTCCACACGGCACTGGTCGTCCTCGCGGATCAGGCTTACGACGACGCGCAGCGTCTGGGGGACCAGTTCCTGTCAGACGCTGACTCCGTAACGTGGGAGGTCTTCGACCGACTGCCCCCGCTCACCTGGACAGCCGACCACCGTTGGCGACGGCGGATGGCGCGCGCCTTTGATGACCTGGCCGCCGACCTCGCTAAGGGAAACTGGCCCAACCCCACCTGCACTGCGGAGGAGATGGCCCTGCACCTGGCCATCGAGGACGCACCTACCTATCTGGAAGACCGCCCCGCAGAGGACGACCACAACAGCCTCCCGGAACACGAGGACGATTACACCTGGGACAGCTGCTCCGACCTGCTGTTCCAAGACCACGACGTCCTGATGCTGTTCCACTCAAAGTTCACCGGCATAGAGGACCCCGAACACCCCGCAAACCAGTTCATGGGCGTGGGCGACCTTCGGGAGGCCGCCTGGTTCGACCCGTTCGACAACCGCAGCATCAGGGACCCTCGACGAGGCTTCCGGCGGTAGACCACAGCCCCTTGCCCTGGCCGGCCCCGGTGGCCAGGGCCGCACCCCGTACTTCCGAACGTACTCCGCAGCCGAAGACGCCGGTGTGGCGGTCCGTCAGCTGCGGCCCGGAACGGCATCACCCGTTCGAGCGCGGCCGGGTGCCGGCGGGTAGGGACGGGAACAGGCTGGGCGCCTGTCCGCGAAGCTGATTGTCTACCCGCCCGACGAGCAGGGCTGGCGCCGGGTGCGTTACGACGGTGTCGCGATCGGTGTCGCGCACCGGCTGGCCGACATCAGAGTCTTCCTCGCGGCCGCCGGGCTGGAAAACGCCGAGGACGTGGACCTCACCGATCCCGACTTCGTGGAGTGGAGAGGCGCCGGCCCAGAAGTGTGCGAGCCCTCCGGTGAGCCGCCGGCGGAAGTGCACCAACGAGAGCGGCGCTCACCTCGGATGAACTGGTGAGCGCCGCTCTCCAAGCCTTCGCCGTGGGAGGAAGCACAGGCCGGCCCCACTCCTATAGCAGGAAGTCGACCGCGCAGCTGATGCGTTTCGCTAGGTCCGGGGCCGTGTACGGGGCGCTCGGCTGCAGCTCGGACAGGCTGTCGACCACGTTGTACTGTATGCGGCGCTGGTGGGCGCCGATGCCCTGGAAGATCAACGGCACCATCTTGAGCATGTGGATGTCGGTGCGGCCCGCTGTGGTGAGCCAGCCGTTCGGGATCGGGAAGAAGCGGTCGAAGGCTTCGAGGGCTGTGGGGATCTCGTCGGCAGGGATGCCGGAGTACTCCGCCATCCACTCGAACTCCTCGCCGGTCCTGTCATCGAGGTAGAAGCCTCCCCACCCCCACAGGAACTGCTGCCAGAAGGTTGCGTACCGCGTGAAGTGGGGCTGCTCTCGCAGCCACGCGATCCCATCGTGGAATGTCTTCGGGAGGATGTGGTAGGTCAGCCCCTGAAAGAAGAAGGACTTGCCGTCCTCCGATATGCGGAACTCAGGTGGGCCGTCGGGATGTGCGAGCGCGTAGTCCACGGCGGCCTTGAGGATAGCGAGCCGGGCCCGGTGTTCCAGGTACATGCAGGCCTGCAACTCAGGGTGACTGCCCTGCTGGAGCATCGCCTTGTAGCTCGGGCTGTCCCTCGCGGCCGCCTGCGGGTCGAAGCCACCCCCGTCGATCTCGTGCGCGTAGCCCAGGGTCAGCTTGGGATGGTCCCCGTACGCCTCGTAGAGCAGCGCCAGCGACTCCTCAGGCGCCCTGGCGAAGAAGGTGCCGTTGTTGATCTGACGGTGGTACGTCTTCGCGGCCCTGGCGCCTTCAGCCCCGGCCCGTGCCTGCTTGTTGATGAGCTTGACGAACTTGCGCTCGACTCCGTAGGAGTGCCGCCACAGACCGATGAGTCCTGGCTCCGCGAAGGAACCGAACCCCTTCGCCGTGAAGAGCCCCGGAGCGGTTGTGAAGTCGTCGAAGCACACGACGTCCAAACCGAGCGGCTCCATCTTCCGTGGCGCGGATTCCCGGTCATCCCACCGGGTCATGAAGAACGCCCCGTGCTCAAGACCCAGGTACTGCATCCACCCCACCACCTTGAACAAGTCGGTGAAGCCCCAGCCTCCGCCCTTCACCTCGATCAGCCGGCGCACCGCCTTCTCAGGCCCGTAGTCGGTGGCAAAGATGTCGAGTTCGAGGATGTCGGCCGGATCTGACTCGACGATCTGTTTCTCCACGAAGTGCCCGGACGCCTGGAACAGCGCGGCTATGTAGTCCTCGAGTTCCTCGCCCTTTGGGTTCTCCGGCAGAGTCACGACCTTGTTGCCCATCAGCAACCCCCCCCTTTGTGCCGGGTGATCCTATCGGCGCAACGTCCTCACCAGCCACGCTTTTCCGGCGATCCGGACGGCGACGTGAGACAGCCAGGAGGGGTGCGCCGGAAGGTAGGGCCGGCCACGGCCGCGCAGCGGCGACGTGGCACCGGTGACTGCAACGCACCCGCAACACCAGCTCTGCAACGCGTGAGCAGGTTGCACCTCTGACCTGAGAGGACACCGGTCAAAGGCTGGTCTGAGGCCCGCGTCGCAGCTCCGTGTTGCACCGCCGCCCGGTATCAGGAGGCAAGGCGAAGGCCCCGGGGGCCACGACGGCCCGGAGCCTCCACTTCACTGACCTTCCCGCTCAACGACGAGCCGGGCAGCCGGTTACGCCCACTTCATACCGAGCTCGCGCAGCGCGTCCAGCTGCTCCGAGCTGAGTTTGTCGCGTCGGCTCTTGGTGTTGGAGATCCAGACGCCGAGCTTCACCGGTACCGGCTCCGCCTCGCCGTCCACTGTGATGTCCACGACCGCGCCGCGCGGTACGGGCCGCTGCCCCTCCTTCGCCACCCACACCGCCAGGGCGGCCAGGCCCCGCTGGAACGCCGCCTCCGCCTTGCTCCCCGGCTTCTTCGGGCCCTTGAGGGCGGCGGCCAGTGCCGGGGTGAGCTCGGCCGGGGCGATGGCCGCGGGGAGGCTGGCGCCCCGTACGCCCAGCGCCTCCAGGCGGTGGCGCTGTTCGGGCAGGAGCTGCGCCCAGGTGCCCGGCTCCTGCTGCCTCCACCTCCACGTCCCGATGTCATCGCCGTCGAAGACCACGCCCGGCGCGATGTAGGGCAGGACGCCATCGGCGTCGACCAGGTCGGCGAGCACCCGGTAGTGCCGCTGCCAGCTCAGCGGCCAGGAGCAGTTCCAGTCCGGGTCGATCTCCGTCAGCTGCGCCGCGCGCTCCGCCGCGCGCTGCGGGTTCTTCCCGAGGCCGCCCTTCCTGCGGAGGTTGGCCATGTGCTGTCCGATGGGCACCGTCGCCTCGCCCTCGCCCCACACGGCGTCCTGCCGGGGCGCGAGGTGCCCGGTCGCCCGCCGGTAGGAGCGGAGCGCGGCGAGCTTGGTCTCCCAGGCTTCCTCGCCGGGCTCCCAGAGCATTCCGGCTTCCGGGGCGTCGAGCAGGGTCTTGCGTCGGTTCTCCAGTTCCCCGGCCCGCAGGGCCTTGCGCTGCTGGTGCACCCAGCGTCCGAGGGGGAAGTCCTTGGTGACGCCGACCTCGGTCTCGGTGTCGTAGGGGACGGCGTGGACGCCGGTGATCCCGTTCTCCTTCCGCCACCGGATGAGGGCCTGGTAGCCCTCCAGCCAGACGAGGGACTCGGGCCGGTAGACGCGGGTGCGCAGGAAGGCGGCGATGGTCGCGGCGTCGCGCGGGGAGGAGAAGTGGAGCAGCGCGGACTCGGAGGCGGCGTCGGTGTCGTCGTCCTGGTCCTCGCCGTGACCCGCGCCGCTGGTCCCGACGATCCGCCCGTTCTCGTCGCGCCGGACGTGGACCTTGCGCTTGCCGCTGGTGAGCGCGCGGGAGGCGAGCTGCTCGACCAGGCGCTCGTCGTGGGAGCGGAGGCCCTGGAGGACGGCTACGAGCGGCTTGAAGCTGGCGGAGGCGACCATGTCGGTGGGGTCCTCGCCGGGCTCCAGGAAGATGGGCACGAGGATGCGGGCGATCTTCGTGCTGCCGTCCTTGTTGAGGCGGAGTGCGCGGCCGATGTTCTGGACGATCTCGACCTGGGAGCCGCGGGTGTCGGCGAAGCAGATCGAGTCGACGCCCCGTTCGCCGGTGATGTCGACGCCTTCCCCGAGCACGCGAACGCTGGCGAGGAAGGCGCGGTGGACCCGGCGTCCGGCCGCGTTGATGCCGTTCGCGAACTGTCGGAGCGCTTCGCGGCGCTCGGCGACGGTGTGGTCGCCGCACAGCCAGGCCGACCAGACCCGGTCCGGGGGGACGTGGCGGCCGGCCTCCAGCTCGTAGAAGTCGGCGTCGATGGAGGACTTCGGGAGCTTCTCCGCCTTCGCCAGGTCCTCGTCGGAGGCGTCGTTGAGGTACAGCTCGGCGGCGGTCTCCGGGAGCTTGTCCGCGAACGCGGCAGCCTCTTCCACCTTCTGGTGGAAGGTCATGACCGTACGGAGGTTGTACGCGGCGGCGTGCTCCAGGAGCGCGGTCTGCAACAGGGCCAGGCGCCGGCCCCGCTGCGCCTCCTCGGACTCCCCGGTCACGGGGGAGGGGTCGCGGATCTCCAGCACGTCGATCTCGAACCCCGCGAGGACCTCCCTTTCGATCGCCTCCGAGAGCCCCAGCTCGGCGCCGGGGAGCCAGGCGCCGAACGTTCCGTCCGGGTCGTCGGCCATCGAGGCGATCTCCGCCTCCTGGCCGCCGGTGCCCTTCTGCGGGCGGGCAGCGGCAAGGATCCGTGGTGTCGCGGTCAGGTAGAGGCGGAAGTCGGCGGGGATCCGCTGGTTGTCGTGGATCGCCGCCCACGGACGGCCGAGATCACCGGCGGTTCCGTGGGCCTCGTCCACGATCGCGAGCGAAAATCCGTCCATGTGCTGGCCGAAGAGCCGTTCTCCGCCTGCCAGAGCGGCCTCCAGCGGCCCGCGGACCTTGCGCTGGCCCTCTGGTGCGTCGATGTCCTCGCGGTCCACGAGAGAGGCGTACGTGGCGAATACGACCACGGGCCCGGACCTGGCCCACAGGGCGAGCTGGATCGGATTCGTGGTGGTCCGCACACCCAACTCGTTCAGCACCGCGTCGTTCTCCAGCGAGCACACCGCGACCATCGGCACCCGATGACCGACCAGACGCCACGCCTGGGCGGTCTGCGCGAGCAGGTCCAGGGTCGGCACGGTGACGAGGATCCGGCCGTCCGCGAAGCTCTCCAGCGCGCACGCGGCGGCCATGATCGTCTTGCCCGACCCGGTCGCTGACACGATCGTGCCCCGGGCACCCTGCGGCGACACGGATGACCTTGCAGGGAACCCCACCCACTTCCTAAACGCGGCCCGCTGATTAACCTGGTGTTCCTTGAGCTGAATCGCTGACATTTAGTGTCTCCCCGAGCGCTGAATTCGTGTGGTCTTTCAGAGGGCCGCGTGCGGAATACAGGCCGCGCCCAGGTCATTCCAGATCGACGCATCCGCCTTGTGCCAGCCGCCCGGCTTTCCGTCCTTGAACGACGGCTTGTCATCCGGGTCGTAGTGCCCGGCACCGAGTGTGCAGACGATGACGTCCCCATCGCTGTTCCGCATCCGGGCCGTGCACAGACCGCCGGCCTCGCCCAGCGCCTCCAGCACCCGGCGCCGCGCCATGGTGTGCGGATAGGTGCCCGGCAGCACGACCTCCCGGACGAACACCTCCAGCCGCACCAGAGCGGCCCGCTCACGCTGCCTCACGTCCGCGATATGTACGGCCAGCTCAGCAGCCCCAGCCGACCGGCCGCCACGCCGAGACCAGTCCCGGTCCGCGATGACCACCAAGGCCTCGCTCACGGCCGTGACGCCCTCGTCCCAGCCGTCCGCGAACAGCTCGCCCCGAGAGGCCGGCGCCATCCCGTCGAGCTCGACGACCTCGCTCTGCGCCCCGGAGACGACCCCGGCCTCCAGCGCGGCCACCAGGTCGTCCGCCTCGCTCGCGGGCACGTCCTGGGCGGACAGGAGCGCGAACAGCCTCAACCGCGCGTTGGTGCCCGCCGTCTGATACTGGCTCACCCGGCGCACAGAATCGCTGCTCAGCACGGGATCAGGTCCGGTAAATTCGTGGTGACCGGTCATCTGCGGTCGTGCCTCTCGGAATGCTGGGAGGTTCCCGGGTTGTTGAGGGATGTCCTGTGTTTCTGCCAACGATACATGCTGCATCACCCCTATGCGCCCGCTATACCGGAACCCACCCGAACGAGCGACCCCACCCCTTCTAGCCAGCCTGGCCCGCGCCAGCGGGCCCCAGCGGTCCTGGAGGCGCAGCCGGAAGGATCGTTGGGCGGGGGAGCGCAGCGGACCCGCCCCGTAGGCTGAAGCGAAGCGCAGCCCACGCTGAAGCCTAGTAAAACTGGGCCAGCCCGGGAGCGCAGCGGACGGGCCGTCACCATCCCGACGGAGTCGGGATGGTGCTGCTCGCGCAGCGAGCAGTCAGCGCTCCCGCGGAGCGGGAGCGCAACCACCGCGCGCAGCGCGGTGGTTCGCTTGCACATCGCGAAGCGATGTGGTAC
>NZ_JBHYZV010000076.1:0-35404 GCF_042753905.1 Streptomyces sp. NPDC059248
CCGGCGATCCGGTGCTCATGGCCGCCGCCGACGGTCTGGTCGAATCGGGCAGCGCCAGGGCCCGTACCGCGGCGGCGCGGGCCCCGAGGCGCTCCGTGCCGACGCCCGGCGCGACCCCGGGCCCGTGGCACCCGGGACCCCGGGCCCCGGCCGCTGGGACGAGGCCCCGGCCGCCCCCGGTGTGCCCGTCCAACGCGGCCCGGCGACCCCGCTCGCCGCCGAACGGGCCCGGCAGACCAGGATCACCGTCGTCGGCGCCGTCACCGAGCGATGGGCGCCCGAACAGGCCGGCCCCGTCCACGAGAACTGGCAGCTCGCCGCCCCCGTGGGCCCCGCCACCGACCTGTGGGCCCTCGGCGCCCTGCTCTACCGCTCCGTCCAGGGCCACGCCCCCTACCCCGAGGACAGCGCCGCCGAGCTGGTCCAGCTCGTCTGCGCCGAGCCGCCGGCCTTCGCCGAGGAGTGCGGACCGCTGCGCCCCGTCGTGGAGTCCCTGCTCCGCCAGGACCCCACCGAGCGCCCCGACACCGAGGAACTCCGCGGCTGGCTGCGGTCCCTGATCCGGTCCGCCCCCGAGCCCGACGCGGGCCTGGACGTGGTGGCGCTCCCGGCCGCCCCGCCCGACCGGGGCGGCAGCAGGCTGCCCATCCTCCGCCGCCGGGGCGAACTGGTCCGCAGACGCCGTACGTCGGCCGAGGTCGTCCACGGCCGCCACCGCCACAAGAAGCCCAAGGCGGGCAGGGAGCGCGGCCCCCGGGCCCTCGGCCGCGGACTGCTGCTCCTGGTCCTGCTCCTGCTCGGCGGTGCCGTGCTGTACGCGGTGCTGTTCATGCCCAAGGCCGAGGAGTCCGGGGAACGTACCGCGCCGAAGGGCGATCCGCGCCCCACGGCGACGACCGGTACGACCCCCGGGGCCGAGCCGCCGCGATCCTCCGCCTCCCCCGATGGCGGGACCATCGGCACACCGGAGCCGGGTGCCGGGAAACCGGCGCGGGGGTACGAGCTGCGCCAGGACCGCGAGGGCTTCACCGTCGCCGTCGACTCCGGCTGGCAGCGCCGCCCGATGAACGACGCGGGCCAGGTCAGGTACGGGGACGGGGACTTCACCCTGATCGTCGTCCCCGGCCGGGACCGCGCCCGGGACGGTGAGGACCCCCTCGACTACCAGCGCGACCGGGAGCGGGAGCTCGAACCCTTCCGCAACTCGTCCTGGTCGACGTCGAGCGGGCTGCGCCGGATCGAGGTCGGGCAGCGGGTGATGGCGGAGGGGCAGTACACCTGGCAGGACAGCAGCGGTCGCGAGGTCTTCGTCCGCAACCGGGTCGTCGTCATCGGCGGCCGGTACCACGTGATCCAGGTCATCGGCCCCGCCGACCGGCGTGAGAAGGTCTCGGAGGCGTACGACCAGGCCGTCGCCGTCTACCACGGCAGAGGCTGACGGACAATCACGACCAGTTCCGGGCAGGCGGCTTCCCGCCCGCGAGGCGGGTAGAGGCGGGTAGACGCCCGCGAGGAACCGTTCCTTCCCCCGTGTCGTCCCACTCCACGGCCCGGATTCCGGATCCGGACCGCACCGGACCGCGTCGGACCGCGTCGGACGGGCACCTGCCCGGACCGGCCGGGCACCGGCCGGTCCGCGCGACGGGACGGCATGGCAGGCTGTGGGACGGGGTGACGGGGCGACGGGGCCACAACGGGGCGGCCAGGGTACGGAGAACGGGGCGGGGAGACGTCGGGCACGTGGAGAACACGCAGAACGCGGGCGAGGGACTGATACTGGCCGGGCGGTACCGGCTGGGCGACTCCATCGGCAGGGGCGGGATGGGCCGCGTCTGGCGCGCCCACGACGAGTTGCTCCACCGCGTGGTCGCGGTCAAGGAGTTGACCGCCGGGATGTACGCCTCCGAGTCGGACCGGGCCCGGCTCCACGCCCGGACGCAGAAGGAGGCACGGGCCGCGGCCCGGATCACCCATCCCGGGGTGGTCACCGTCCACGACGTCCTGGAGCACGACGCCCGGCCGTGGATCGTGATGCAGTACGTCGAGGGCGGCTCTCTCGCCGACGCGACCAAGGAGTCCGGCGGGCTGACCCCGCTGAAGACCGCCCGGATCGGCCTGAAGGTCCTCGACGCGCTGGGCGCCGCGCACGCCGCCGGGGTGCTCCACCGGGATGTGAAACCGGCCAATGTGCTGCTGGCGCTGGACGGCGGTGTCCTGCTGACCGACTTCGGGATCGCCGTCATCGAGGGCGACTCGACCATCACCCGCACCGGCGAGATCGTCGGCTCGATCGACTATCTGGCACCGGAGCGGGTCAGGGGCGGCGACCCTGGCCCGGCCTGCGACCTGTGGTCCCTGGGTGTGACCCTGTACGCGGCGCTGACCGGCGCGTCACCGTTCCGCCGCACCTCCCCGCTGGGCACCATGCGGGCCGTCGTCGCCGAGGAGCCCGAACCGCTGGAGGGCGCGGGGCCACTGGGTCCGGTGGTGATGGCGTTGCTGGCCAAGGAACCGGAGGCGAGACCGGACGCGGTGGCGGCGGGACGGCTGATCCGGGCGGCGGTCGCCGAGCTGGAGCGGGCGGAGACGGCGGAGACCGCCGGCTTCGGCGGGGCGACCCTCGCCGCGACGGCCGTACTCCCGCCCGGGTCCGGCCCCGGGCCGGGCACCTCCGGCGGAAACGGAAGCGGATCCGTGACGTTCCCGGAAGCCGCGGGTTCCGGGGGCACCGGGGGCCCCACGGGCGTTACCGGCACTTTCGGACCGACCGGCTCCGGGGAGGTGTTCCCGCCCGCCGCGACCGGTTCGCCCGAACTCCTGGGACCGGGACCCGGGCACGCGCCCGTACCGGCGGGTCCCGCGGCGCCGCTGCCCGCGGCCACGGCCGGTATGGCCGACTCCGGCACCTCCGGCACCTCGGCGACGACCCCGTCCGCCGTAGCGGCGGGGCCGGAATCCGAGCCCCCGTCCGGCCGTTCCCGCCGCAGGCGGAACGCGAAGGGCGCGAAGGGCGCGACCGGAGCCACCGGCCCCCGCAAGCGCGGACGGATGCGTCTCGTCGCCGCCGTGGTCGCGCTCTCGGCGGTCGTCGGCGGCACCGCCGGTTTCGTCGCCATGCGGTACGCGGGCGACGGTGACGGCGGCGGTGACGGCGCGGGAGCCCGTAAGCCCACCACCACCGTCGGCGCCGACGCCGATCCGGGCGCATCGGCCCCCGCGGCCGCCACCCCCGGGATCCGTAAGCCCGCCGCCAACGGCACCGGCGGCGGCGGTGAGCGCTCCGACGACCCCGCCCAGGGGGAGGCGAAGGTCCCGCCCGGCTGGAAGCGGGTGAAGGACCCCCTCGGCTTCTCCCTCGTGATGCCCGAGAAGTGGCAGCGGATATCGGCCAAGGGCGGCCAGGTGGACTACTCGCCCGACGGCGGCCGTCATCTGCTCCGCATCAACGCCGTCAAGAACTCGGAGTTCAGCGATCCGTACCAGCACGCGCTCGTCCTGGAGGACGATCTCGAGGTGCGGCTGCCGGACTACGAGCAGGTGGGTCTGGAGAAGGGTGACTTCCGGGGCCGCGGGAAGGCCGCCCTGTGGGAGTTCCGGTGGACCGAGCGGACGGGCTTCCCGGGGCCCAGATACGCGGTCAACCAGCTGTATCTGGACAGCGCCGGTACGGAGTACGCGCTGTATCTGAGCGGCCCCGAAGCGACGTGGAGCGCCACCCGAGCCGACTTCGAGAAGATGCGCGACGGCTGGCGCGGCCCCGGCGAGAACTGACCCCGGGGGCGCACTCCGGCAACGTCACGGCTCCGCATCCGCTGGGGGCGGGCGGTGGCATTCGGCCATCCGAGCCACGGAGGATATGGGCATGACGAACGACGGACGACGGGCGGCCGAGCCCACGAGCTATGACCTCAGGCCCCCGGACGCCCCCGGAGCGCCGGTTCCGGACGGGGTTCCGGTCCCGGCGCAAGGGCAGCCGCCCGTACGTTCCGACGCTCCGGCCCCGCCCCGGGGCGCGAGCGCCGCCGACCATCCGGCCTCCGGGCGGCTCGTCGGCGGCCGTTACCGCCTGGTCGCCCGGATCGGCCACGGCGGTATGGGCACCGTCTGGCGGGCCCATGACGAGACCGTGGACCGCCAGGTCGCAGTCAAGGAGCCCCGCGTCCCCGAATCCCTCGGCGCGGCCGAGCGCGAGAAGGTCCATCAGCGGATGCGGCGCGAGGCACGCGCCGCCGCCAGGATCGACCACCCCGCCGTGGTCACCGTCCACGACGTCGTCGTCGAGGACGGCAGGCCGTGGCTGGTGATGGAGTGGGTACGCGGCCAGTCGCTCGCCGCCCGGCTGGCGGACGGGACCCTCGACGTCCGCGAGGCCGCCCGGATCGGCCTCGCCGTCCTCGGCGCGCTGGACGCCGCCCATGGAGCCGGGGTGCTCCACCGGGACGTCAAACCCGACAACGTCCTGCTCGGCGGGGGCGAGGGCCCGGCCGGGGACGAGCGGGTGGTCCTCACCGACTTCGGTATCGCCCGTGTCGACGGCGAGCAGGGGCTGACCGAGACGGGGGCGTTCGTCGGCTCGCCCGAGTACGTCGCCCCGGAACGCGTCCTGGGGCAGCGCCCCGGACCCGCGTCCGATCTGTGGTCCCTCGGGGTGATGCTGTACACGGTGGTCGAGGGCGTGTCCCCGTTCCGGCGCGCCAACGCCCCCGCGACCCTCCAGGCGGTGCTCTCCGCCGAACCCCAAGCCCTGTCGCACGGCCCCGGCGCCTTCGGCGACCTCGTCACACGCCTGCTCCGCAAGGACCCGGCGCTGCGCCCCGGCGCGTCGGAGATCCGCCGCGCTCTGGAGTCCCTGACCCGCCCGCCCGCGTACGACCCCACCCTCCGCCTCGGCGGCCACCACCCCCACCCCGCACCTCCCGTCACCGTCCCGGCCGCCCCCGCCCCCGCCGCCGGTGCGGGCGGCCGATGGGTGCCGCCCGCCCTCCGGGGCAACAAGAAGGCCGGATACGGCCTGACGGCGGCAGCGCTGGCACTCGCGGCGGCGGTGACCCTGGTCGTCGTGAACCCCTTCGGCGGCGGCGACGACGGCGGCCTCCCCGCCGGCTGGGAGGTCCGCAACGACCGCGAGGTGCTCGCGGCCTCGGTCGCCGTCCCCTCCGACTACCGCCGCGTCCAGGACGTGTCCGACGCCGAGGTCACGTACTACGACCCCAGCGGGGTCTTCCAGGTGAGCCTGGAGAAGATCGAGACGGCCGAGACCAAGGACGAACGCGTCCCGGAGGCCGAGGCGTGGCGCGAGTTCTACGAACGCGGCGGCAAGGACGGCCGTGACATGAAGGACCAGGAGGTCGTGGTGGAGGTCTCCAGCCACCAGAACACGGCGGCCTTCGACTCGACCGTCACCTTCCTCCCGTACTACTCGTCGGGCCCGGACGAGAAGCAGATACGCCAACGCTGGCGCGAACGCGTCGTCACCACGGGCTCCGCCGGCTCCGAGGTCTACTGGTGGCTCCGCGTCTCCGGCCCGGCCGAGGGCTGGGCGGCGGCGGAGGGCGACCGCCTCTTCGACGGGATCGTGGAGAACCTGCGTATCGAGGGGCTGTAGTCGGTCCGCTCATTTCGGATTCGGTGTCCGGCAACGCCTGCGTCGGGGCGAACCTCTGCCTACCCTGGCGGTGTTGAGCCGTCGCTGCTCGGAGGAGAGGCATGGTCATGTCGTCTCGTGCTGTTCCGGACCCGTACGCCGATCCGCTGGCCTTCGGCCAGCGCCTCCAGATCCTCCGGACCCGCAAGGGGCTGACCCGCGACCAGCTCGGCGGGCTGATGGGCCGTACCGGCTCATGGGTGAAGGCCCTGGAGACGGGGCGGCTGAAGACGCCGAAGCTGGATGTCGTGCTGCGGCTCGCGGAGATACTGCGGCTGCGGGACCTCTCCGAACTCACCGGGGACCAGTCGGTGCGCGTGGAACTGTTCGCCGGACCGGGGCATCCGAGACTGGGCGCGGTACGGGCGGCGGTGGACGCGCCGGCCCTGGGCGGGGACCGGGAGGCGCCCCCGGCGGCGCATCTGGCGGCCCGCCTCGCGCGGGCGTGGGCGGCCCGTCACTCCTCCCCGCACCACCGTGATGTCGTGGGCGCGCTGCTGCCGGAGCTGATCGGCGACGCGCGGGCGGCGGTACGACAGGCGGACTCGCCCGCTGAACGGCGCGCCGCGCAAGCCGTGATGTCCGAGGTGTACTCGCTCTCCCAGTTCTTCATCGCCTACCAGCCGGATCCGGCTTTGTTGTGGCGGGTCGCCGATCGGGGCCTGGTCGCCGCCCAGGATTCCGAGGACCCCCATATGGTCGGCGTGGCCGCCTGGCTCAGCGCCCAGGCCCACCGCGACGAGGGCGCGGCCCACTTCGACGCGGCCGACGCCGTCACGACCGCCGCGCTCCGCCATCTGGAGCCGATGCTCCCCGACGCCGGTGACGACGTCCTCGCCATCACCGGGGCGCTGACCTTCGAGGCCGGGTACACGGCGGCCAGGCGCGGGGACACCGGTACAGCCTGGCGGCACTGGGACCGGGCCGACGCCATGGCCCGGCGGCTGCCCGAGACCTACTTCCACCCGGTCACCAGCTTCTCCCGCGCGATCATGGGTGCCCACGCGGTCACCGTCGCCGTCGAACTGCGCCGGGCCGGAGAGGCGGTCCGCCAGGCGGCGGCCTCCGACGCCACCCGTATCCCCTCCCGCCCGCGCCGCGCCCGCCACCGCATCGAGGAGGCACGCGCCCACCGCCTCGACGGCCGCCCGGACGACGCCCTGGCGACCCTCTCCCACGCCCACGAGGCCGCGCCCGAGACCATCGCCTACAACGGCTTCGCCAAGGCGATCGTCCTCGAAGAGACCGAGAGCAAGAGCCCGCACCGCCGCCGCAGGGCCGCCGAACTCGCCGTGAAGATCGGCCTGCTGGCCGCCTGACGGACAAGGGGGCACAAACTGTGCCCTTGCCGCCCGTGTTCTCCCCTCACGCTGAATCCGTACCGGATTCGGCGTGAGGCTGGGGATGAGATGACCGAAGACCAAAGGCGTCCGCGACAGTGCGATCTGTGCGGGGAGCCGGGCGCGGACGCGTGCATCCGCATGGTGTCGGGGTGGCCCGGCCAGCGGCAGCGGCCGGTGTTCGGGCACGCCGACTGTGCCAGGGACCGGGGGATCATTCCCCTCTACCGGCTCGTGATCGCCGGGGGCGCCCGATGACCGACACCCCCGCGCCTGTGCCCAGCCCCATGCCCGAGTACTGCGTGTACTGCGGGCGGCTCGTGGAGCGGACCGAGGAGAACCTGTTGATGCTCGGGTTCTCCGCCTCTGGCGCGCGGCCGTCGTTGTACGCGCATCCGGAGTGTCCGCAGCCGCGCAGGGTCCGGCGCTGACCAGGCTCCCGTGTGCGGTGGCCCCACGCCCCGTGCACGGGTGATCGGTCCCGGCCCCGTAAACCACCCCCCGGCGCGGGGCCGGGACCACCCACACCTGAAACCAAGACGCCCCGAGGAACCGTTCGCAGCGGGTCCGTCGGGGCTCGACTCAACAGCCTGTAGGAGCTGATTCGTCGTATGAACGACTTTATCGCCGACCTCGTCACCCGGTTACGGACTTTCCTCAAACTGCCGCGTCGCCGAACCACCGTCATCGTCGTCATCACCCCGCCGCCCCGGGTCGACCCGTGGACCCGCCCCTGGACCAGCCCCTCCCAGGACGAGGCCCGGGAGATCCTGCGGCAGCGGGCCACCGCCACCACCACCGGGACCGCCGCACCTCCCGGGGCACGCAGGCTGATCATCACGCGGAACGGGCTCCGGTTCGAGCAGCCGGTCGCCGTACGCGCATCGCGTCCGGGGCCGGCGTGGACGTGGATTCGGTGACCCGCGACGGGCTCCTTGCCAGGCCCCCGCAGCCCAACACGGCCGAGTGCACCGTCTGCGGGCGGGTCACCACCGTGCCCGTCGAGGTCCGTCCCGGACGGCATACCTGCCCCGAGCACATCGTCGACGCCCTCACCTCGGTGCTGGATCAGTCCGCCGACCGGGACCGGGGGCACATGGTCCCTCGCCAAGGTGAGGCCGATGCCGACCCGGCGTAGGCCGATCCGGTCGGGGCGTGGGTCCCGCCAAAGGTGTTACCGGTTGGTACCCAAAGGGTCGGCGGAGGAATACCGTGGGTCCCATGACGGACGCGAAGGCCCCCGCCGCCCCCCTTGGTACCAACCCCCGAGCCGCCGCGCCGAGCGGTGCCCGTACCGCGGCGGACGTGGTGACACCCGAGGTGGTCGCTCAGCTGACCCGTGGCGTCGTCGGCTCGGGGCGGACGGCCAACCACACCCCCTTCACCGGTGAGAAGCTGGCCGATCTGCCGGAGTCCACGCCGGACGACGTGGCCGAGGCGTTCCGCCGGGCGCGGGCCGCCCAGCCGCTGTGGGCCGCCGTCCCGGTCCGGCGGCGGGCCGCCGTCCTGCTCCGCTTCCACGATCTGGTGCTGGAGCGGCAGGCCGAGGTCCTCGATCTGATCCAGCTGGAGACCGGCAAGGCCCGGCTCCACGCCCATGAGGAGATCCAGGCCGTCGCGGTCGCCGCCCGGCACTACGGGCGCCGGGCCCCCGCCTATCTGCGGCCCCGGCGGCACACCGGGGTCGTACCCGTACTGACCAAGACCACCGAGCTGCGGCAGCCGCGCGGTGTCGTCGGCCAGATCGCGCCGTGGAACTATCCGCTGGAGCTGTCCGTCGGGGACGCGCTGCCCGCGTTCGTCGCCGGGAACGCGGTGGTGATGAAGCCGGACACGGAGACCGCCCTCACCGCCCTGTGGGCCCGCGATCTCCTGATCGAGGCCGGGCTGCCCGCCGAGGTCTTCCAGGTCGTCCTCGGTGAGGGACCGGTCGTCGGGCCCGAGGTCGTCCGGCACGCCGACTACGTCTCCTTCACCGGCTCCACCCGGACCGGCCGCGAGGTCGCCAGGGGCGCGGCGGACCGGCTGGTCGGCGTCTCCCTCGAACTCGGCGGCAAGAACGCCATGCTCGTCCTGGCCGACGCCGATATCGAGAAGGCCGCGGCGGGCGCCGTCCGCGCCTGCTTCTCCTCGGCCGGGCAGCTCTGTATCTCCATCGAGCGGCTGTACGTCCACGAGTCCGTCGCCGACGCCTTCGTCCAGCGGTTCGTCGCCCGGACGAAGGCGATGCGGCTCGGCAACTCCCTCGCGTACGGCGCCGAAATGGGCTCCCTCGTCGGCGAGCGCCAGCTGGAGACCGTGGTCCGCCATGTCGACGAAGCCGTCGCCAAGGGCGCCTCCGTCCTCGCGGGCGGTACCGCCCGGCCCGATATCGGCCCGCTGTTCTACGAGCCGACGATCCTGGAGGGCGTCGAGGAGCCGATGGCCGTCTGCGGTGAGGAGACCTTCGGACCGGTGGTCGCCGTCTACCGGTTCACCGACGAGGACGAGGTCGTCGAGCGCGCCAACGCCACCCCGTACGGCCTCAACGCCAGTGTCTGGACCCGGGACGGCCGGCGGGGGCACGCCGTCGCGGCCCGGCTGCGGACCGGCACGGTCAATATCAACGAGGGGTACGCCCCCGCCTACGGCAGCGTGCAGTCCCCGATGGGCGGCATGAAGGATTCCGGTCTGGGGCGGCGGCACGGCTCCGAGGGCATCCTCAAGTACACGGAGGCCCAGACCGTGTCGCAGCAGCGGGTGATGCCGATGGGGCCGGCGTTCGGGATGGACGACGAGAAGTACGCGGCCCTGATGAACCGGTCGCTCCGGCTGATGAAGGTGTTCCGCCTGCGCTGACGGTGACGGGCGGTCGTCGTGTTCTGCGCTTGTCGTGTTTCGAGGTCGCGTCGTTTCGTACGGAGGAGAGCCATGGCCGCGGTACCGCCCGACGCGTACGACTACGACTACGACGTGATCGTCATCGGCTCCGGCTTCGGCGGCGCCGTCTCCGCGCTCCGGCTCACCGAGAAGGGCTACCGCGTCGGCGTCCTCGAAGCCGGGCGCCGCTTCACCCGCGAGACCCTCCCCCGGAACTCCTGGGATCTGCGGAACTTCCTGTGGGCTCCGGCGCTCGGTCTCTACGGCATCCAGCGCGTCCATCTCCTCGGCAAGGTGATGGTGCTGGCGGGCGCCGGGGTCGGCGGCGGATCCCTCAACTACGCCAACACCCTCTACATCCCGCCCCCGGCGTTCTTCCGCGACCCCCAGTGGAAGGACATCACCGACTGGGAGCACGAACTCGGTCCCTACTACGACCAGGCGCGGCGCATGCTCGGCGTCCGGCTGAACGCCACCACCACGGCCGCCGACGTCCATCTGAAGGCCACCGCCGACGCGATGGGCATCGGCGACACCTTCCATATGGCGCCGGTCGGGGTCTTCTTCGGCGACGGCGAGGACGGCAGCGACCAGGGCCGCGGGGTGCGCGCCGCCCCGGGCGGCGAGACCCCCGACCCGTACTTCGGCGGTACGGGACCGGCCCGCCGCGCCTGCGTCCAGTGCGGCGAGTGCATGACCGGCTGCCGCCACGGCGCCAAGAACACCCTCAACGAGAACTACCTCCATCTCGCCGAGCGCGCCGGGGCCGTGATCCACCCCATGACCACCGTCCGCACCCTCACCGACGACGGCCGCGGCGGTTACGCCGTCGGCACCCTCCCCACCGACCGGCCCAGAAGGGGCCGGTCGCGGGTCTTCCGGGCCCGGCGGGTCGTGGTCGCCGCCGGCACGTACGGCACCCAGACCCTGCTGCACCGGATGCGGGACACGGGCGCGCTGCCGCGCGTCTCGGGGCGGCTGGGCGAACTGACCCGTACCAACTCCGAAGCCGTGGTGGGGGCGCAGACCGACGACCGGCGCTACCGCGCGCGCCACGGAGCGCCCCGGGTGGACTTCACCCGGGGGGTCGCCATCACCTCGTCCGCCCACCCCGACGAGCACACCCATATCCAGCCGGTGCGCTACGGACGCGGCTCCAACGCCATGGGGCTGCTGACGACCCTCCAGGTGCCGTACCGCTCGGGCCCGGGACGCCGCGGGTTCGGGCGCGGCCGGGTCGCGGGCTGGCTGGCCGGGATGGCCGGCCGCCCGGTGACGGCGCTGCGCTCCCTCTCGTACCACCGCTGGTCCGAGAAGACGCTGATCTGGCTGGTGATGCAGTCCGTCGACAACTCCCTCACCGCCCGGCTGCGGCGATCGGGCCCGGGAAAGGGCCTGCTGACCGCCCGGCAGGGGCACAGCGCGCCGAATCCGACGCAGATCGCGGAGGCCACCCGGGCGGCGAGCGTCCTGGCCGAGGAGATCAACGGCTTCGCGGGTTCGAACGTCGGCGAGCTGATGGGCACCCCGCTGACCGCGCATTTCCTGGGCGGCTGTCCGATCGGCGCGGACGCGGCGTCGGGTGTGCTCGATCCGTACCACCGGCTGTACGGACACCCCGGTATCTCGGTCGTGGACGGCGCGGCCGTCACCGCCAACCCGGGGGTGAACCCGTCGCTGACGATCACCGCGCAGGCGGAGCGGGCGATGTCGCTCTGGCCGAACCGGGGCGAGGACGATCCGCGCCCGGCGCAGGGCGAACCGTACGTCCGGCAGGCGCCGGTCGCCCCGAAGTCGCCGGTGGTGCCGGAGGGCGCGTTCGGCGCGCTGCGGCTGCCGTTCCTGGGGATGCCGGCCGTACCGCCGAGGCGGTCACCGGAGGATTCCGGTACCTCCCGCCGGTCGACTTAAAAGAAGTCGGCGGTACGCGACGGGGCCGCTGCACCCCCCTCCGAGTGCAGCGGCCCCGCCGGGTCGAAAGGCCCGAGTACCGGGCCCGGGGTCAGGCCGTGGCGCCGTTCCGGCGGCGCTTCAGCGCGAAGACGACACCGGCACCGGCGACGATCGCGATACCGCCCGCGATTCCGATGACCGGGAGCGCGTCGGAGGAACCGGTCGCGGCGAGGTCGCCGCTCACCGGGAGCTCCTTGCGCTCGCCCTGCGGCGCGGTCCCCTTGCCGGAGCCGTCGGAGGTGTTCGGCTTGCCCTTGCCCGGCTTGCCCTCGGACTCCTTGTCGTCCGGCTTGCCGCCCGCGGGGAGGATCTCGAACTCGTAGTCGAGGGGCTCGCCGAAGTCGCAGGTGCCGTTCTCGTTGAAGATCACGGCGATCGTCATCAGGAATCCGGTGGCCGCCGGGGCCTTGGCGTCGGCCTTCATCCGCAGTTCGACCTCGGCGAACTCACCGGCGCCGAGACCGTCGACGTCACCGAGGTAGCCCTCGGCGAAGTCGAACTTCTCCCAGACGCCGTCGTGCTTCGCCTCGATGGTGACGTGCCGCATCACGTCGTCGTCGCCGTTCTCGCCCGACGCGTCGGCGTCGAGGATCGCCGTCACGGACTTCAGGTCCTTGCCGGACTCGTTGGCGACGCGGTACGTGAAGGTCTTCCAGCCGCCGCCCGCGACGATCTGCGTGGGCGCACCGCGCAGCGACGCCTTCAGGTCCTTGATGTCGACGCCCTCGGAGCACTCGTTCGGGTCGGGCGCCTCCTCGCCGGTGCCGCCCTCGGTGCCGCCCTCCTTGCCGGGCTCGACCTGGTCCGCCGGGCCGGTCCCCGCCGGACCCGAGGTGTCCGTACCGGCGGAGGTCGCGGGGTCGGTGACGCCGGTGGCGAAGGCGGCCGGGGCGGACAGCAGGGCCAGGGGAGCCAGGACGGCGGACGCGGCGGCGAGGGCCGCGGCACGGCGGAGCTTCATGGAACCTCAGTGCTCGGAGGGGCGGGACACCGCGGGATCGCGGCAATCGATCAGGGCGACCGACTTGGCGACCGACGTGGCCACCGATGGCATCCATACGGAAACGGATGTGGCCACAGGTACGCGATGTTTGACCCGGGACTCCGCGAGAGGGTTGTAGAAAATCTGACAAGAAATTTATGTGGCATGAATCACCGATATCGCCGACATCGTGCCTACCGGAATGATCGCGATATGCGGGCCGTACGACATGGGGGGTGGTACGGGAGGCGTACGGGAGGCGTACGGGGAAAAGACAAGGGCCCCGCGAGGCGCGCGCCGCGGGGCCCTTGGGCGGCACCGACGTCAGGGCTGCGTCGGTGCCGGAGTGCGGCGCCGGGGGGTGCGCCGCGGAGGGGAGTTCGATGGCCGGTGCCGCCGGGCGGCACCGCGTGTGGGCGGATGCGGGCGCGTCCGGCGCTCCGGTGATGGAGGTGATGGCGGTGATGAGGGGTGGAGCGCCGGTGCACCGGCGTCCGTGGGGCATCGGGGGCATCGTGGTGGAACGGCCGCGGCGTACGCAACCGTCCCGAAGGGATCGCGGCCGGTTCCGGGCGTCCCCGGAACCGGCCGCCGGGGTGACCGGGCTGCTGTCCCCTGCCGACCGGTCACGCGCGCTGGCGCGAGGTCCCACGACGTACCTGCGTACGTCACACGCTCCAGCTGAGCCACGCGTGGTTTCCTGCGGGGCCGGGCCTGGCTGGCTCGGACATCGGGACCAACGAAGCCCCGTCGCCCGCGGTCACGCGCCGTACGGGTGAGACGGCACCCGAACTCAGTTGCGGCCGTCGCCCCCGTACGATCCCCGCCGCGGCCCGGTCCCCGGCCGGGCGGACCGGGGACCGCGGGCGGGCGGCCCGGCGCCGGGGCCGGGGTCAGACACGGCCCCGGCACAGCTCCAGAACCGTCATCGCGAGCGTCGTGCCCGGCTTGCCGAGCGCGTCCCGGAAGTGGCTGAGGACCTCCATCTCGCGGGAGAGGCTGACCCGGCGCCCGCCGGAGGCGATCCGCGCGTCCTGGATGACGGCGGAGATCGCCATACGTTCCTGGACGAGGCCGATGATCCGGTCGTCGAGCGCGTCGATCCGCTCCCGGGCGCCGGTGATCAGCTCGACGGCCTCGGGGGTACGGGCGCCGGTCGCCTCGGCGGCGGCAGGGGTGGCGGTGGCGGTGGCGGTGGTGGACACGGGGGCTCCTCGGGGTTCGGGTTCGGGGCGCCCGGTCCGGTACGGCTCCGGAAACGGCACAGCGCCCCGGACCTGTACCCGGTCCGGGGCGCTGTGGCGAAGTGCTTGTCAGTAGCTCAAGCAGCACGACCATGGCAGCCGGACGGGCCGGTGCCATAGGTAAAGACGAAGGTCGAGTGCTGACGCATGCCGACAGTATGGGCCCGGCCCCCGGCCCGCGCCAAAGCGGGGCCCGGATCGTGAGACGGGGCCCTCCGCCCGCGCGGAACCCCGGTGAAACCCCAGAGGGGAACTGTGGGCGGTCCCCCACCCTCCGTGTCCGGCCCGGAGGCCCGTCCGCCCCCAGTAGAATCGAGTACACCGACCCCCGCCAGCCCCCGCCGGAAGGCCGCCAGTGTCCTCAGCGTCGCCCGCCGCCGCGCCCGATGTCGTACTCGTCGTCGACTTCGGCGCCCAGTACGCCCAGCTCATCGCCCGCCGCGTCCGTGAGGCCCGGGTCTACTCCGAGATCGTCCCGTCCACCATGCCGGTGGCCGAGATGCTGGCGAAGAACCCCAAGGCGATCATCCTCTCCGGTGGTCCCTCCTCCGTGTACGCGGAGAGCGCGCCCCGCCTCGACCGCGCCATCTTCGAGGCCGGGGTCCCCGTCTTCGGTATGTGCTACGGCTTCCAGCTGATGGCCACGACCCTCGGCGGCACCGTCGACAACACGGGCGCCCGCGAGTACGGCCGGACGCCGCTCGCGGTCTCCAAGCCCGGCTCGACCCTCTTCGAGGGCACCCCCGCCGAGCAGCCGGTGTGGATGTCGCACGGCGACGCCTGCTCCGCCGCGCCCGAGGGCTTCACCGTCACCGCGTCCACCGACGTCGTACCGGTCGCCGCCTTCGAGAACGACGAGAAGAAGCTGTACGGCGTGCAGTACCACCCCGAGGTGATGCACTCCACCCACGGCCAGCAGGTGCTGGAGCACTTCCTCTACCGGGGCGCGGGCATCGAGCCCACCTGGACCACCGGCAATGTGATCGACGAGCAGGTCGCCGCCGTCCGGGAGCAGGTCGGCACCAAGCGCGCCATCTGCGGGCTCTCCGGCGGCGTGGACTCCGCCGTGGCCGCCGCCCTGGTGCAGAAGGCCATCGGCAACCAGCTGACCTGCGTCTACGTCGACCACGGCCTGATGCGCAAGGGTGAGACCGAGCAGGTCGAGAAGGACTTCGTGGCCGCCACCGGCGTCCAGCTGAAGGTCGTCGACGCCCAGGACCGGTTCCTGAACGCGCTCGCCGGGGTCAGCGACCCCGAGGAGAAGCGGAAGATCATCGGCCGGGAGTTCATCCGGGTGTTCGAGCAGGCCCAGGCCGAGATCGTGGCCGAGGGCGCCGCCGACGGCGAGGAAGTCGCCTTCCTGGTCCAGGGCACCCTCTACCCCGACGTCGTCGAGTCCGGCGGCGGTACGGGCACGGCCAACATCAAGTCCCACCACAACGTCGGCGGACTCCCGGAGGACCTGGAGTTCCAGCTGATCGAGCCGCTGCGGCAGCTCTTCAAGGACGAGGTCCGGATGGTCGGCCAGGAGCTGGGCCTGCCGGAGGAGATCGTCCAGCGCCAGCCCTTCCCCGGCCCCGGCCTCGGGATCCGGATCGTCGGCGAGGTCACCCGCGACCGGCTCGACCTGCTGCGCGAGGCGGACGCCATCGCCCGCGAGGAGCTGACCGCCGCCGGGCTCGACCGGGAGATCTGGCAGTGCCCGGTGGTCCTCCTCGCCGATGTCCGCAGCGTCGGAGTCCAGGGCGACGGCCGGACCTACGGCCACCCGATCGTGCTGCGCCCGGTCTCCTCCGAGGACGCGATGACCGCGGACTGGACCCGGATGCCGTACGACGTGCTGGCCCGGATCTCGACCCGGATCACCAACGAGGTCGCCGACGTCAACCGGGTGGTGCTGGACGTGACCAGCAAGCCCCCGGGGACCATCGAGTGGGAGTGACCCCCACGGGGTGATCCCCACGGGGTGACTTCCTCCCTATGCCCAGCGCGCCCCTCGCGGACCCTTCCGCGCGGGGCGCGCGGCTTTTCCACCGGGCTTCTTCCGGGCTTCTTCCACCGGCGCGGCTTTTCCACAGGTCGGGCACGGCTCTGGTCACCTCCGGTGCCGCGCGCTACCGTCCGCGCATGACGCAGCAGACGCCCGCGCCCGTCCCGCCCGACGCGCTGCGCTTCGAACTGCCGCCCGTCCACGAGAGCCCCGTCGCCGAGCGGGCCCACCGCAAGGAGCGCCTCGCCGGGGCGCTGCGGATTCTCGGCCGGTTCGGATACGAGGACGGGGTCTCCGGCCACATCACGGCCCGCGACCCCGAGCTGGCCGACTGCTTCTGGGTCAATCCGTTCGGGGTGCCGTTCGCCCTGGTCACCGCCGCCGATCTGCTGCTGGTCAATGCCCGGGGCCAGGTCGTCGAAGGGGGCCTGCGGGTCAACCAGGCGGCCTTCGCCGTCCATGCCCGGGTCCATCTGGCCCGCCCCGATGTCGTCTCCGTCGTCCATACCCACACAGTGCACGGCCGGGCCCTGGCCGCACTCGGCGAGCTGATCGAACCCGTCACCCAGGAGGCGTGCGCCTTCTACGAGGACCACGCCCTGGTCGACGCGTACACCGGGGTTGCCGTCGACGAGGGCGAGGGGAGCCGGATCGCCGCCGCCCTCGGCCCGTACAAGGCACTCGTCCTGCGCAACCACGGACTGCTGACCGTCGGCGGCTCGGTGGACGCGGCCGCCTGGTGGTTCCTGTCCATGGAGCGCTGCGCCCAGGTCCAGCTCACCGCGCGGGCCGCGGGCAAGCCCGTCCGGATCGGGCACCGGGCCGCGGTCGCCACCCGGGAGCAGCTGGGCACCGATCTCGCGGCCTGGATCAGCTTCCAGCCGCTGTGGCGGGCGCTCGCCGCCGGACCCGGGGCCGGACTTCCCGGAGCGGGCCCGGGCCCGGCACCGTAGACCGGGGAAGGGAGCCGGGGAGAGCCGGGGGGAGCCACCGGGGAAAAGGGGCAGTACTCCGGTGAGCCGTCCGGCCGTCCCGTACGTATGGTCGGCGACGGTGTTCTGAGTACCCAGCGGTCCGGCCGGAAACGGAACGGACGGAACGGGCCGATCCGGAGGAGAGGTACGGGCGATGGTGCACACACGGCGGGGGACCGCGGGCACGGACGGCGGGAGCGGCGGCGGGGGCGGGGGATTCCTCACCCGGCTGCGTGGACAGTGCGACCGGCTGCGGGAGCTGGGCGCCCGGCACGCCCTGCTGCCCCTGCGGATCTTCCTCGGTGTGACCTTCGTCTACGCCGGACTCGACAAGCTCGGCGACGACGCGTTCCTCGCCGCCGAGGGCACCGGCTCGATCGGCGCGCTGATGAACGCCGTCCGGGACGGCTCGGCCGTCCCCTGGCTCGTCGACATCGCCCTCAAGGACCCGGTGGCCTTCGGCGAGGCCATCGCCTGGGGCGAGATCGCCGTCGGCGTCGGTACGCTCCTCGGCCTGCTGACCCGGGTCGCCGCGCTCGGCGGCGCGCTGATCTCGTTGAGCCTGTGGCTGACCGTCAGCTGGCAGACCGAGCCGTACTACTACGGCAACGACCTCGCCTATCTGATGGCCTGGCTGCCGCTGGTGCTCGGCGGGGCGCCGCTGCTCTCGGCGGACGCGCTGCTCGCGAGACGGCGGCGGCGTACGGCGTAGTGGGCGAGGCCCGCGGCGCCCGCGAGCGCCAGCCCGCCGAAGACCACCGGGAACACCACGAACCACGGGGTGCTCCAGCTCCCGGCCGCGTCCCCGGCGAAGACCAGCGTCGCGGCCAGCGCCGCCGTGCCCGCGATCGCCCGGCCGGGGCGGAAGCCGTGCAGCATCCGCGGGCGCGGCGCGGCGGACGGGCCGGCGCCGGGGGCCGCGACGCCGGTTTCGCCGGGACGCGGCGCGGTGTTGTCAGGACGCGGCACGGGCCACCTCCACCTGTCCGATACCGACCTGGATGAACAGCTCGACCGTACCGGCCTTCTCCGCCGTCCCGGGGCCCGTGGGACCGGAGCCCGCCGTTCCGGAGCCCGCTGTCCCGGAGCCCGTGGGACCGGGCCCCGCCGGCCCGGCCGGGCGGGGCGCGGGCAGGACCGCGTTCCGCTCCTGGCCGGGGGAGAGGTCGATGTCGTTCTTCGGATCCCCGGGCAACCGGATGTCACCGAGCCCGGCCTCGGCCCGCAGCCGGACCTCGACCCCGGCCGGGACGATCACCCGGGCCTTGCCGACACCCACCTCGGCGGTGGTCGACACGGTCTGCCCCGGTTCCAGGGCCAGCCGGGACAGATCGACCACCGCGACACCGGACCCCAGTTCGTACCGGGGCTCGACCGCGGCGACCGTCATCGGCTGCCAGGTCGTCCGCCGCCAGTCGGTGCCGATGTGCTCGGGCAGGGCGGCGGACGCGGCCAGCAGCAGGGCCGTGACGGCGGTCAGGAAGACCGTCCCGAAGCCGGTACGGCCCAGGCACGAGCTGAGCACCAGACCGACGCCGAAGACCCCCAGCGCCGCCACCAGGCCGATCTGGAGGCTGGTGCCCAGCGGATGGTGGGCCCAGCTCAGCTGGATCCCCATATAGCAGGCGACGGCGGCGACGCCGAAGAGCGTGCCCCCGATGGAGCGGGGGCCGTCCGTGGTGCGCGAGCGCCGGGAGCGCCTGCCCTTGTCCCGGCCGGGCCCGTCGTCCAGCGCGTCCTCCGGACCCCACAGGTATCCCGGCTCCTCCGCGCCGTCCGGGCCCGACGCGCCCTGCCTGGCCGGCGGGTCCCGCCACCAGGACGGCGCCTCGGGCACGGGCGGCGCCTTCGTCTCGGGCGGCGCGTCCGGGACGGCGTGCGCGGACGCGGCGGAGCCCACGACCCCCGGCGCGCCTTCGGGCGGTGCGGCCGTACGCCGTCTCGACCAGACGGCGACGCCGGTGGCGGCGATCGCGAGCTGGGCGGCGAAGGCCAGAGTGCCGGTGCTGTTGAGCACCGTCAGGAAGAGACCGCAGCCGATCAGCGCCAGGAACACCGCGGTCAGCGCCGCGCCGTCGACCCGGCCGCCCAGCAGCCTGCGCCCCTCGGACTCCTCCTCGCCCTCGGCGGGGACCAGCAGCCAGGCGAAGCCGTAGAAGATCATTCCGAAGCCGCCGGTCACGGCGAGCACGCCCAGCACCACCCGGAAGATCACCGGGTCGATGTCGCAGTACCGCCCGAGGCCGCCGCAGACACCGCCGAGCACCCGCTGCCGTCCGTCGCGGCGCAACTGCCGGGGCCGGGGGCCTGACACCGCGTCGCCCGCGAAGGCGGGGTCGGTCGGGTCCGCCGGGTCCGCCGGGTCCGTCGGGTCCTCGTCCGCCGGGCGGCCGGGTCCTTCGCCCGTCCCGGTTTCCCCGGGCCGCGGGCCCGCCGCGGGCGGCTCGTCGCGCGGTTCCTCGCGCCCCCGGGCCCCCCGGGGCCCGTCGTCGGTCGGGTCGCCGTCGCCGTCGCCGGGGGAGGCTTCGGGCGGGCCGGAGGTCGCGGCGGGGGGCGGCTGCTTCATACGTCCATGGTGACGGCAGCGCCCCGCGCGGGGGACCGGGGACGACCCTGGCCCGTCCCTGATATCCACCCCGATGTCCGACCTCGATGTCCGACCCCGATCTCCGGCGCCGGCGTACCCGACCGTCTTTCCCGGTCCCGGCCGCGCTCAGGGTCGTTCTCGGGGTCGCCCCTGATACCGGAGGGCCGCCGTTCGTGTGACGATCGAACCATGCCCGTCGCCCCGCCCCGCCCGGCCACCGACTGCCCGCGGCCCACGCGCTCCGCCGCGCCCGCGGAGGACGTACCGCTGCGCAGGCTCTACCGCAGCGCCGACGGGCGTCTCCTCGGCGGGGTGGCCCGCGGACTCGCCGGACATCTCGGCGTCCCCGTCGCCTGGGTGCGGCTGGTCTTCCTCGCGCTCCTGCTCGCCGACGGCCTCGGGATACTGCTGTACGCGGCCTTCTGGGTCTTCGTCCCCCTCGGCGTCGGGGGCCGCGCCACCGAACACCGCCCCCTCTTCGAGGTCGCGGCCGACGGCCGCCGCCGACTCCGCAAACCGGACAAGGGACAGGTCTTCGCACTGGCGGCGCTCGGCGTCGGCGTGCTCGTCTTCATCGGCGACCTCAACACCACAGGACGGGCCGACCGCTATATCTGGCCGACCCTGCTGATCGGCGCCGGAGTCGTCCTGGTGTGGCGGCAGGCCGACAACGCCCGGCGGGCCCGCTGGACCTCGGCCGACTCCCGGCACCGCAGGCTCTTCCAGCTCGCGCGCGCCCTCGTCGGCGTCGCCCTCGTCGGTACCGGACTCACCGTCTTCATGGTCGTCCGGGGCTCCGCGGCCCAGCTCGGCAACGTCCTCACCGCCGCCGTCGCCGTCATCGCCGGGATCGCCCTGCTCGCCGGGCCCTGGCTGGTCCGGATGACCCAGGACCTGTCCGAGGAGCGGACGATGCGCATCCGGGCCCAGGAACGGGCCGAGGTCGCCGCCCACGTACACGACTCCGTCCTGCACACCCTCACGCTGATCCAGCGCCGCGCCGACGACCCGGGCGAGGTCCGCAGGCTCGCCCGCGCCCAGGAGCGCGAGCTGCGCAACTGGCTCTACAAGCCCGAGGGCACCGGCAAGGAGGAGGAAGAGGAGCCCGACACCCTCGCCGATGCCGTGAAGAAGGCCGCCGCCGAGGTCGAGGACAAACACGGTGTGCCCCTGGAGGTCGTGGTGGTCGGCGACTGCCCGCTCGACGAGAAGCTGTCGGCCTGTATGCAGGCCGCGCGCGAGGCGATGGTCAACGCCGCCAAGTACGGTGGCGAGGGCGGCCCCGTACAGGTGTTCGCCGAAGTCGACGGCCGTAACGTCTTCGTCTCCGTCCGCGATCGGGGCCCCGGGTTCGATCCCGACGCCGTCCCTGCCGACAGAATGGGCGTCAGGGAGTCGATCGTCGGCCGGATGCAGCGCAACGGCGGTACGGCCCGGCTCACCTCGGCGCCCGGGGAGGGCACGGAAGTGGAGCTCACCATGGAGAGGGCGGACTCATGACGGCGGAGTGGACAGGACAGCCGGGGGACGGGCGGACGGACGGCGACGAGCCGCGCCGGGTGAGGGTGGTCCTTGTCGACGACCACCGGATGTTCCGTACCGGGGTCCAGGCCGAGATCGGCCGTACCGAGACCACCGGGGTCGAGGTCGTCGGCGAGGCGGCCGACGTCGACCAGGCGGTGACCGTGATCACCGCGACCCGGCCCGAGGTCGTCCTCCTCGACGTCCACCTCCCGGGCGGCGGCGGGGTGGAGGTCCTGCGCCGCTGCGCCCCCCTGATGGGCGCCGCAGACCATCCCGTACGGTTCCTCGCGCTCTCGGTCTCGGACGCGGCGGAGGACGTCATCGGCGTCATCCGGGGCGGCGCGCGCGGCTATGTCACCAAGACCATCACCGGGACCGACCTGGTCGCCTCGATCTTCCGGGTCCAGGAGGGAGACGCGGTCTTCTCCCCCCGGCTGGCCGGATTCGTCCTCGACGCCTTCGCCTCCACCGACGCCCCACCGGTCGACGAGGACCTCGACCGCCTCACCCAGCGCGAACGCGAGGTCCTCCGGCTGATCGCCCGGGGCTACGCGTACAAGGAGATCGCCAAGCAGCTCTTCATCTCGGTGAAGACGGTCGAGTCCCATGTTTCCGCGGTCCTGCGCAAACTCCAGCTCTCCAACCGCCACGAACTCACCCGCTGGGCCACGGCCCGCCGGCTCGTCTGACGGACGGGGCTCGTCCCGGAGGCCCCGCGTTCCCGAGGCCCCCCACCGTCCCGCCGCACCGGCCGCACCGGCCGCGTCGCTACACCGCTACACCGGCCGGGTCGCCGCGACGAACGGCATCTCGTCCACCGGCGCGAACCGCACCACCCCGCCCGGCCTCGGCGCGTGGATCATCCGTCCGCCGCCCACGTACAGCCCGACATGCGTGACCCCCGGATAGAAGAAGACCAGGTCACCCGGCGCGAGTTCGGATCGCCCGACCCGCCGCCCCGCGCCGATCTGGGTGTACGTGGTCCTCGGCAGAGACACCCCGGCCGCCCGCCAGGCCGCCTGGGTCAGCCCGGAGCAGTCGTACGACGCCGGGCCCGTGGCGCCCCAGACGTACGGTTTGCCGAGCGCCCCGTACGCGTACGCCACCGCGCGCGCCGCCCGGGGGTTCGGCGCCGTCACGCCGGGCCCGGGGGCGCCTGCCGACGCCTGGGCCGACGCCGACGCCGACGCCTGGGTCGGAGCCGGTGGGGCGGAGACCCGCTTCAGCAGCGCGTCCGCCGCCGCCAGCTTCCGCTGCACCTCGGCCTTGCGGCCGGCCAGTTCGGCCTGGTGGTCCCGCAGGTCGTCGACCCGCCGCCCGGCCCGGTCGCGCAGACCGTCGAGGGCCGTCAGCTCGCCCCGTACCTCCCGCACCACCGCCGCGTGCCGCCGCCCGACGAGCCGGTCGATCGCGGCCCGCTCCAGATAGCCGTCGGGGTCGGCGTCGAGGGCGAGCCGGATCGCGGGATCGACCGCACCGGCCCGGTACTGCGCGCCGGCCATCGAACCGAGGGCGGACCGGGACGCGTTCAGCCGCTCCGTACGCCGCGCCGTCTCGTCGCGCAGCCGCTCCAGCTCCTCCCGCGCCCGGTCGGTCCGCTCCTTCACACCGGTGTACGCGTCGGTGGCGGCCTCCGCCTCCTGATAGAGCTGTTCGACCCGCGCCTTGACCTGCTCGGGAGTGAGCACGGTGTCGGCGGAACCGGTCCCGTTGAACGCCGTGGCGGTCGCCGCGCCCGCGAGCGCCAGGGTGGTGGCGGTCCTGGCCGCGGGCCGTACGGCGAATGGATTCAGCCGGGCCTGCTTCGGTTTGCGGTGCGCTGCCACGAGGGCGTCCACGTCCTTCCCCGGTCGTCCGGTGTTCCCCGGCCGGTGTGTGCGATTCGTCCGGGGCAGGACGCTAAGCCGGAGGTCACGGTCTGGAGGCGGAACGACTGATTCTGCCCGAAGATGGACGACCTCGGCTGCCATCCGTGAGTGCTTGGTCACCGTGTGTGCCGTTACGGCTCCGGACCTGACCGATACGGCGAATGAGGCTTACCTGACCGAATGTGGGTGCTATGGCGGTGGCTAGGCTCCGCCGTATGGACGTACTCATCAATGTGTTCGTGGCGCTCCACATCATCGGTATCGCGTCCCTGCTCGGCGGCTTCCTCACCCAGATGAAGGCGATGGGCGAGGGCACCGCGCGCTTCACCCCCGCGATGCTGCACGGCGCGCTCACGATGCTGGTCACGGGCGTCGCCCTGGTCGGTCTCAACCAGGCCGACGACCAGGCGGTCAACAACCTCAAGATCGGCCTCAAGATGGCCGTCCTGGTGGTGATCCTGGCGCTGGTGTACGTCAAGCGGGACGACGAGCGGGTGGAGAAGCCGCTCTTCGGCGCGGTGGGCGGACTGACGGTCGTGAACATCTTCATCGCGACGCTCTGGACCTGACCGGACGCGCGGAGTCCGCGACGGTTTCGCGACGGGACCCCCTGGGAAGCCGGGGTGGAACGCGGCGGGCGGACCGAGGTGGTCGGAAGCGGCGGGTTCCGGCGGACGGCCACGGGCTGTCAGTGGCCCGGCATAGACTCGGAGAGCGATGAGCAGCCTCTTTGACGAAGACTTCCTGGCAAGCCTCCAGCAGACGCCGGAGGAGCCGCCTCCGCCGCCCGAGGACCACGAGGGCCCGGAGGGGCACGCCCGCGAGGAGATCCCCGACGATCTCTTCCAGGGCGCCTACGACCTGCCCCCGGACCGTGACGCGTACCACCGTGACGGCGCCCCGCGTACGGTCATCGACCCGGACGCCCTGCTCGACGGGTTGAACGAGCAGCAGCGCGCCGCCGTCGTGCACACCGGATCCCCGCTGCTCATCGTCGCCGGCGCGGGCTCCGGCAAGACCAGGGTCCTCACCCACCGGATCGCCCATCTGCTGGCCACCCGCAAGGTCCACCCCGGTCAGATACTGGCGATCACCTTCACCAACAAGGCCGCCGGTGAGATGAAGGAGCGGGTCGAGCATCTCGTCGGCCCCCGGGCGAACGCGATGTGGGTCTCCACCTTCCACAGCGCCTGCGTCCGGATCCTGCGCCGCGAGTCGAAGAAGCTCGGCTTTACCTCGTCCTTCTCGATCTACGACGCCGCCGACTCCAAGCGCCTGATGGCGCTGGTCTGCCGCGATCTCGATCTGGACCCGAAGAAGTTCCCGCCGAAGTCCTTCAGCGCCAAGATCTCCAACCTGAAGAACGAGCTGGTCGACGAGGAGTCGTTCGCCGACCAGGCGGCTGGGGGTACCTCCCAGGCCGAAGGCTCTGGGGGAGGTTTCGAGAAGACGCTGGCCGAGGCGTACCGGATGTACCAGTCCCGGCTGCGCGAGGCCAACGCGCTGGACTTCGACGACATCATCATGACGACGGTCCACCTCCTCCAGGCGTTCCCGGACGTCGCCGAGCACTACCAGCGGCGTTTCCGCCATGTCCTCGTCGACGAGTACCAGGACACCAACCACGCGCAGTACACCCTGGTCCGTGAGCTGGTCGGGACCGGGCAGGAGGATCTGCCGCCCGCCGAGCTGTGCGTCGTCGGCGACGCCGACCAGTCGATCTACGCCTTCCGCGGCGCGACCATCCGCAACATCCTCCGGTTCGAGGAGGACTACGCGGACGCGACCACGATCCTGCTGGAGCAGAACTACCGCTCCACGCAGACGATCCTCTCCGCCGCCAACGCCGTGATCGAGCGGAACGAGAGCCGCCGCCCCAAGAACCTGTGGACGAACGCGGGCGAGGGCGCGCGGATCACCGGCTATGTCGCCGACACCGAACACGACGAGGCCCAGTTCGTCGCCGACGAGATCGACCGGCTCACCGACGCGGGCGACGCGAAGGCGGGCGATGTCGCCGTCTTCTACCGCACCAACGCCCAGTCCCGGGTCTTCGAGGAGATCTTCATCCGGGTCGGACTGCCCTACAAGGTCGTCGGCGGTGTCCGTTTCTACGAGCGCAAGGAGGTCAGGGACGTCCTGGCCTATCTGCGGGTGCTCGCCAACCCCGAGGACAACGTCCCGCTGCGCCGGATCCTCAATGTCCCCAAGCGGGGCATCGGCGAACGGGCCGAGGCGATGATCGACGCCCTCGCGCTCCGCGAGAAGATCACCTTCCCGCAGGCGCTGCGCCGGGTGGACGAGGCGTACGGCATGGCCGCCCGCTCGGCCAACGCCGTCAAGCGGTTCAACGTCCTGATGGAAGAGCTGCGGACGATCACCGAATCCGGTGCGGGCCCCGCCGTCGTCCTGGAGGCGGTGCTGGAGCGGACCGGCTATCTCGCCGAACTGCAGGCGTCGACCGACCCCCAGGACGAGACCAGGATCGAGAACCTCCAGGAACTGGCCGCGGTGGCGCTGGAGTTCGAGCAGGCCAGGTCCGAGGAGGAGGGCGCGGGGACCCTTCCCGAGTTCCTCGAACAGGTCGCGCTGGTCGCCGACTCCGACCAGATCCCCGACGAGGACGACGAGGGCACCGGCGTCATCACCCTGATGACCCTGCACACGGCCAAGGGGCTGGAGTTCCCCGTGGTCTTCCTCACCGGTATGGAGGACGGCGTCTTCCCGCATATGCGGGCCCTCGGCCAGACCAAGGAGCTGGAGGAGGAGCGCAGGCTCGCCTATGTCGGCATCACCCGGGCCCGGGAGCGGCTGTATCTGACCCGGTCCACGATGCGCAGCGCCTGGGGCCAGCCCTCGTACAACCCGCCGTCCCGCTTTCTGGAGGAGATCCCCGGACAGCATCTGGAGTGGAAGCGGACCGGCCCGATGGGCGCGCCCGCCGGGGCGATCTCCGCGTCCGGGTCGCGGCTGCCGTCGATGCCGTCGGCCCGTGCGGGCTCCCGCTCCACCGCCGCCACCGGCTTCGCCACCCGGCGCGGCGCGTCCGAACGGCCGGTGATCGCCCTGGCGATCGGGGACCGCGTCACCCACGACCAGTTCGGACTCGGCACCGTGGTCGAGGTCAGGGGTACGGGCTCGGACGCCCAGGCGACGATCGACTTCGGGGACGTCAAGCCGAAGCGGCTGCTGCTGCGGTACGCGCCGGTCGAGAAGTTGTAGCCGGCTCGGGCAGCGCCGGACATACGCGAACCGGCCCCATGGCGGGGCCGGTTCGGGTCGTACGTATCAGGTTGTCCGTATCGCGTCGTACGTATCAGGTCATACGGATCAGACGGGGTTGAGGCCCTTGCTCTGGAGCCAGGTCAGCGGATTGATATGGGAGCCGCCGCCGGGGCGCACCTCGAAGTGGAGATGGGGACCGGTGGAGTTGCCGGAGCTGCCGGCGTAGCCGATCACCTCACCGGCCTTCACCTTGCCGGACCGGACCTTCGCGGACGCCAGATGGCAGTACCAGGTCTCCGTGCCGTCGGGCGCGGTCACGATGACCATGTTCCCGTACGCCCCGTTGTACTGGGTACGGACCACGCCGTCGGTCGCGGCCATCACCTCGGCCCCGTAGTCCACGGGGAAGTCGATCCCGGTGTGCAGGGCCATCCAGTTGACGCCGGACTGCCCGTAGTAGGTGCTCAGACCCTTCTGCTGCACCGGCAGGGCGAACTTGGGGCGGAGGGCTTCCTTCCGCTTCGCCTCGGCCTCGCGCTTCTGCCGCTCGGCCTCCTGGCGGGCCTTCAGATCGATCCGCTCCTGGGTCCGGGAGGCCCGGTCCCCGAAGTCGCGGGCCTCGGCGCTGAGCGCGGCGAGCTGGGTGTCCATCCGGTTGTTCACCGCGACCTGCTCCACGGCGGCCGCGGTGTCGGCGGCGGCGAGGGTCGTGGTGTCCGTCTTCTTCTGCGGCTCGGCCCCGATATCGCCCACGGACGCGGCGGCGATACCCGCCACCCCCATCACACAGGCGGAGGGCACGGCGACGGTCAGCAGCGCCGAACGCTTCGCGGGTGTACGGCGCCGTCCGCGCCCGCCGCCGCCACCGCCCGCGCGGCGTACGGGCCGCGGGGTGACGGGGGCGGCTCCGGTGATGGTGCCGTAGCCGTGGTCGTCGGCGTCGGGGGTGGTGACCTCGCCGAGGTCGTACTCCGGCCCTGGCCCGTCGTAGTCGACCGCGGGCACGACGGCGGTCTCGTCGGCGCCGTGGTGGCCGTCACCGCCGTCGCCGCTCCCGCCGCCGGTCAGTCCGGCCATCGCCGCCGGGTCGAACTCCCGCGTCCCGAAGTCGTCGGAGCCGAACTCCTGCTCCGGGACGTACTGCTGGGGTACGAGGGGGAGCGGCTCGGCCACTTCGCCGGCGGTCCCGGCGTCGGGGCCCGTCTCGGCGCCCGTGTTCCAGGCGGTGGCGTCATAGGTCCCGGACTCGAAGACGGGGGCGGCCCACTGGCCGCTCCCGGAGTCGTAGCCGAAGGTGGCCGCCGCGCCCTCGTACGGGGCCGACTGCGCGTCCTGGCCCGTCTGGTTCCAGGCGGAGGCGTCCCACTGGCCGGTGGTGTCGTACGTCGTGTCGTACCCGGCGACGCCCGTAACCCCGGCCGCCCCGGCGACCCCGCCGGTGTCGACCGGGGAGTCGTAGCCGGCCGTGCCGTAGGAGTCGTAGCCCCCGGCATAACCCGCGGCGGTCTCATGGGAACCGGTGGCCCACTGAGTCGCGTCGTACTGGGTGGCGGGGTCCGGGTTCGAGTCCGGAAGAGCACCGAAGAGGGGGTCGGTCTCAAAGCCGCCGGTGGGGTAGGTGTCGTGGCCGACGTACCCGGCGTGGGCGTGCTGGTCGTTCACCAACTTCTCTCTCGCCTCGGCAGCAGGACCGCTGGATCCAGGTCATGAAGCACACGGGACCCAGAGGGAAACCAGTGGCGCGACTGTACCCGGCGGTATGCGACGGCGACAATCTTCCACAGGTTTTACGCGGTCAGGAAAGGGGCATTCGAGCGCCTTTCGGCGAGGCGGGGCACAGCCTTGGCCGTACGTTCGAAATTCGTTCGACAAACCGTCACCTCGTGTGAGGCTTTGCGCTGTGCCCGGCCGGACCGGGGGCGCTCCGGCCGTCGCCGCCCGGTCCGGCCCGCCTACGCCACCCTGACCGGTTCGCCGGTGACGGTCCGGACCGAACTCCCCGTACGGGCCCCGCCGCCCGGCGCGGTCAGCGCCTCCCGGATCCGCGCGGCGACGGCCGGATGGACCGGCAGGGCGAGATGGCCGATGCCGCTCACCCGGACGTTCTCCGTCCATAGATCGGGATGGTGCAACTGGGCCGTCTCCAGCGGGACCATCCACTGGTCCAGCTCGCTCCAGAAGCTGATGAAGCGGGTACGGCAGCCGGGCGCGGGGCGGCTCAGCTCCGCGATCAGGGGCGAGTCCGGGCGCATCTGCCGCACGATGGGATGCGCGCTGGCCAGCGGGACGACAGAGGTACCCGTATGGGGTGTACCGAGCGTGACGACATTCCGTACCCGCAGGTCACCGCCGAGGCACTGGGCGTAGTAGCGGGCGATCAGCCCGCCCAGGCTGTGTCCGACGAGATCGACGCCGTCCCGGCCCGTACGGGCGCAGACCTCCTCGACATGGCGGCCCAGCAGCTCGGCGGCGGCATGGATGTCGCAGGTCAGCGGCGAATAGTTCAGACACTGGAGATCGCGCCAGCCGTGCCGGGCGAGGGAGCGGCGGAGCAGGACGAACACGGAACGGTTGTCCACGAACCCGTGCAGCATCAGCACGGGCCGCGGCTCCGGGGTCCCGTCCTCCCGCGACCTGCGCGCGGTGGGGGCCTTGGCGGCTCCGGCGGCTCCGGCGGCTCCGGCGGTTTTGGGGGCTCCGGGGGCTTTGGGGGTTTTGGCGGCGCGCGGCGCCGGATCCGCCGGATCGGGTGCCTGGGCACGGGCCGGGCGCTCATCGGTCAGGCCCGCGGGGTACAGCATCAGATGCCCGGCCAGGATCGCCAGCTCCAAAGCGGTCGACCGCAGCGCCACCGAGGGCATCCGGGGCTCGCACAGCTCCCACAACTGCTCGACCGTGCGACGGTTGGTCAGACTCCGGGGCACCCCGGAAATGAAGGACAGGACCTGCATGGACCCACCTCCGTACGGCGCGCGGGAGGCGACGTCGGCTCCCGTCCGCCCTCATGGCGCCGCGGCCCACGGCCCACGCGACCCCGTACGGTCCGGGGAGGCTCGCCGCGCGGGCCCCGGAAGCGGCTCCTTCGCGAACGTGCCCGCGGGGGTGGCCCGAAGGCCGCCCGATGCGGGTACGCCACGTGTCGAACTGGTCCCATATGTGATTTCCCCCTCCCGGTCCTCCGCGAAACGGCCCCGTGCGGGATGCTGTAGATAACGATCGTTCACTCGGTGGCGCAGTCAGGGTGTGGAGGCAGAGATGGGTGTGACCGGTCCGATCCGCGTAGTAGTGGCCAAACCCGGACTCGACGGACACGATCGGGGGGCGAAGGTGATCGCGCGGGCCCTGCGGGACGCGGGCATGGAGGTCATCTACACCGGTCTCCACCAGACCCCCGAACAGATCGTCGACACCGCGATCCAGGAGGACGCGGACGCGATCGGCCTGTCGATCCTCTCCGGCGCGCACAACACGCTCTTCGCGCGAGTCCTGGAACTTCTGAAGGAACGGGACGCGGAGGACATCCGGGTCTTCGGCGGCGGGATCATTCCCGAGGCGGATATCGCTCCGCTGAAGGAGCAGGGAGTGGCGGAGATCTTCACCCCCGGCGCGACGACGACCTCGATCGTGGAGTGGGTCTCCCGCACCCTCCGAGGCGCAACGCCTCCCGCTGTGGGGTAGCCCGCCGTAGCGCTCGCGCTATGCGTGTGCCCCGCGCTCCTGGATGTTCGACCCGCCGTTCACAGGTGCGGGCATGTGGAGGCGTTCAGGGGCGCGGGGTACTGCGCGATCAGCCCACCACCGGGCCGCGGCCGGGACGGGAGGGTCACCGGAACGGTGGGGGCGGGTGCGGGGGCGGGGGCTAGCCCGCCAGTTCGGTGTGCATCGCCGCTCGGAGACGGAGCGTGGCGACCAGGCGGTGGAAGGCCTCCGACCAGTATGTGCCCGCGCCCGGGGACGCCGATTCCGATTCCTCCGGCGGTGCCGTGAGGAGGTCGAGGCGCGACGCCTCCACAGGGTCGAGGCAGCGCTCCGCGAGGCCCATCACGCCGCTGAAGCTCCACGGGTAGCTGCCCGCCTCGCGGGCGATCTCCAGGGCGTCGACCACGGCATGGCCCAGCGGCTCCGCCCAGGGGACCGCGCAGACGCCGAGGAGCTGGAAGGCGTCGGAGAGGCCGTGCGCGGAGACGAAGGCCGCGGTCCACAGGGCCCGCTCCTCCGGGGGGAGCGTGTTCAGCAGTTTGGCGCGCTCGGAGAGGGACGCCGTACCGGGGCCGCTCTCCGGCGGCGCCCCGGGGGAGCCGAGCAGCGCCCGGGACCATTCCGCGTCGCGCTGGCGGACCGCCGCCCGGCACCAGGCGGTGTGCAGTTCGTCCGCCCAGCCGTCGGCGACCGACAGCGCGACGATCTTCCGCGGCCCGAGACCGTCGAAGACGCGGGCCCAGACCGTGAGCGGCGCGGCTTCGACGAGCTGACCCAGCCACCAGGCCCGCTTGCCGCGACCGGTCGGCGGGTTGAGGACGACGCCGTCGCGCTGCATGGCGTCGTCGCAGGCGTGAGGCGCGTCGACGGCGATCGTGCCGGGGGCGGAGCCCGGCCGGACGCAGGCCGATGCGCGGTCCGCCATCCGCCCGGCGAAGGCCGACCGGGGCAACGAGGAGAGCAGCTCCGCCGCCGTGGCGCGGACATTGCGGCTGCGATCCGTCAGGGCCTGCTCCAGGAACTGCTCGTCGGGGTCCGCGAGCCCGGTCCTGAGGGTGTCGAGGAACATCAGACGGTCCTCGGCGCGCTCGGTCCGCCAGGTCCCGGCCAGCAGGTCGAGGGCGCGGGCCGGATCCTGGGCGCGTACCGCTTCCAGCAGGGCGACCCGTTCGGCGAACAGGCCCTCCTCCCAGAGCCGCTCCACGGCGGGGGCGTCCGAGGTGTCCGGCAGGAGGACACTGCCGCCCGCCGCGCCCCGCAGCGCGTACTTCCACTCCGGGTTGAACCGGGCGAGCCACAGCCCGCGCGCCCCGGCGAAGGCCAGTGTCTGCGGACGCAGGTCGGCACGGGCGCGGGCGGCGTCCAACAGGGCGGGCAGCAGGGGCGCGGGAGCCCGGTAGCCGCGCTCGTTGGCGGCGGCGAGCCACTGGGGCAGCAACTCCGTCAGATCGGGCGCCGCTCCCCGCCGGCCGCCCGCCGACGGGGCGGCCCGGTCCGCGAGGAACTGGAGCAGTCTGCGGTGGGCCGCCGCCGGCAGCCGCGGGCGGTCGTCGGCGGGCGCGGGCTCGGGCCGGGGAGCCGGTGTCGCGGGCAGCAGCCCGGCCCGGCGGCGGACGGTGTGGACCGCCGCCGCGTCGAGCAGCGCGGCGGGCGCCTCCTTGCCCGGGGTGAGGACCGAACGCGGTGGCTCCCGCCGGTCCGTGCCGAGCAGGGCGGCGGTGACCAGGTCTTCCCACGGGGCGGAGCCCGGGGTGTCGGTGATGCTCTGCGACATGGTGGTGTGGCCTCTTCTCCCACGGACGGGTATGCGGTGCGCCGGGCCGCCGCCCGCCCAATGTAGCGGGCGGCGGCCGGTACGGGTCACGGGCGCGGTGATCTCGGTTCGGTCAGGGGGACTTGGCGTACGGGCGCGTTACGGGGTGTGCCGTTCCGAGTCGCTGTCCGCGTGCCACGCGGGTGCGCGGTACGCGGATCGGACGGGGTGCCGTCCTCGTCGTTTCGGGTGAGTTGTTCCATGGTCCGAGCCGGACTTCGACGTGGTTGCCGTCGGATGCTGGACGCTGACTCCTCGGGTGGTGGCCGACAGTTCGTCGTTGGTGCGGCCCGCCCGGGTACGACCCGGGCCGGGCGTCGGCACGGGTTCTCCGTGCGTTCGAGCCGTGCGCGTTGTCGTGCCGTTGTGTCGTCGTGTGTCGTTGTGTGGCGTCGTGTCGTGCGATGGAGCGGTCGTGCGGTCGCGCGGTCGGCGGTCTCCGTACGGCCGGAGCCGTACCCGCCCGCCGGGATCAGGGCTGTGAACGTCAGACCAGGGCTATCGGCTCCGGGCCCGCCGCGGGCGACCACGCGGCGAGGGGGAGCGCGCCCGCATGGCCGAACTCCGCGAAGACCGTGACCGGTCCGCCGCCGGAGAGGGCCACGAGCTTCCACAGGCCCGGTCTGCTGAGCGCGGCCGGTGCCAGCGGCAGCGCCGCGTCGCCGGACGCGTCGGCCAGTTGCCAGCCGCCGGCGGTACCGTCCCCGGACGGCACGGGGACCGGGACGACATCGGTGAGCGTCACCGGCCAGGACTCCAGCCAGGGGTCGTCGGCCAGGGCCCGGCCGTAGGCCGTGAGAGCCGCCGTCACCGGCCCGCCGGGCGGCGGGACCGCGGGCTCGCCGGTGAGCCGGTGCCCCTCGCGCAGATCGGCCCGGAGCTGCCCCGCCCCGGGATACGGCACCAGCTCGCCCGCCAGTTCGCCGCCGACCGGGAGGGCGAGCGCGGGCGAGCGGCCCGCGGCCCCGAACGACAGCAGCAGCGCCGTACGGCCCGAATCCGCGCCGTGGACCCAGACACGGCGCGTGGTCACCTTGCCGTCGGACGCGTCGTACTGCGCGAGGACCCGCCAGCGGTCCGGGACCGGCGACCCGTCGGCGGGGGAGCTGATCCCCACCCGGGTACGTACCGTCGCGGCCAGCGGCTCCGGCAGACCGTCCCGGCCGAGCCAGGCCGTGTCCAGCAGATGGACCAGCGCGCACTCCTCCAGCAGCCGGACGTGCCAGCCCGGTCCCGAGCCGGGGATCGCCCCCAGCTCCCGGACCCGGGCCGCGAGCCCCGGCGCCTGCGCGTCGACCATCCGGGCCGCCGTCTCCTCCCACAGGCCGTATCCCCCGTGGTCGGCCGATGCGAGCCCGCCGCGCAGCAGATCCGCCAGGCGCTGCTCCAGCTCGGTCGCGCCCGCCGTGATCCGCTCGGCGCGGCGCTCCGCCCGGCGGTGGGCGGCGGCCGGGTCGGCGGCCCGGCCGCCCCCCGCCGTACCGCCCGCCCCCTCCGCACCCGCTTCCGTCTCCCGCTGCTTCTCCGCGCGCTGCCGCCGCCCGTCCAGCCACTGCCCGGCCCAGTCGGGCACGTCCCCGTGGCCCGCCGCGTGCTCGTCCCCCGCCCAGAGCAGCAGCAGACCCAGCGCGTGCTTGCACGGGAACTTGCGACTGGGGCAACTACAGCTGTACGCGGGCCCGGTCGTGTCCACGACCGTCTGATACGGCTTCTTGCCGCTGCCCTTGCACAGACCCCAGACGGCCCCGTCGCCGTCGCTTCCCGCGCCGGACCACGGTCCGGCCGTGGCGAGCTTGTTCCCCGCCTTCTGTGATGCCGCGTCAGGAGCCAGTGACAGCACCTGTTCCGGCGTCCAGCGAACCCCCGGTGCATTCATGTCTCCGACCGTACGGGCCACCACTGACAATCCCCCCGGCCATCCACTCCCACCTGCGGAAACGGGCCGTTGTCAGTGGGGTGGTGCAGTGTGGTGAACAGCTCGGACCGACCTTGCGGAACGACGTTTGAGGGGGAGTCATGCCCGTGTCCGGAACCATCGACGAGACCACCCGGGAAACCACCGGCGAGATCGCCGGGGACGCGCCGTCCGCCGACGCGCTGAGGCCGCACGCGGAGGACGCCTTCGCGGCCGAACTGGCGGCGCTGGCCGCCGCCGACGACCGGCCCCGGCCCGTCGGCTGGCGGATGTCGCCGTGGGCCGTCGCGCTCTATCTCCTCGGCGGCACCCTGCCCGACGGCACGGTGATCACCCCGAAGTACGTGGGGCCGCGCCGGATCGTGGAGGTCGCCGTCACGACGCTCGCCACCGACCGCGCGCTGCTGCTCCTCGGCGTGCCCGGCACCGCGAAGACCTGGGTGTCCGAGCATCTCGCCGCCGCCGTCAGCGGCGACTCGACCCTCCTCGTCCAGGGCACGGCCGGCACCCCGGAGGAAGCCGTCCGCTACGGCTGGAACTACGCCCGGCTGCTCGCCCACGGACCCAGCCGGGAAGCGCTCGTGCCCAGCCCCGTGATGCGCGCCATGCGGGACGGGATGACGGCCCGGGTGGAGGAGCTGACCCGGATCCCCGCCGATGTGCAGGACACCCTGATCACCATCCTCTCCGAGAAGACCCTGCCGATCCCGGAGCTGGGCCAGGAGGTCCAGGCGGTCAGGGGCTTCAATCTGATCGCCACCGCCAATGACCGGGACCGCGGTGTCAACGAGCTGTCCAGCGCCCTGCGCCGGCGGTTCAACACGGTCGTCCTGCCGCTGCCCGCCACGGCCGACGACGAGGTCGACATCGTCTCCCGGCGGGTCGACCAGATCGGCAAGTCGCTCGATCTGCCCGCCGTGCCCGAGGGCATCGAGGAGATCCGGCGCGTCGTCACCGTCTTCCGCGAGCTGCGCGGCGGGGTCTCCTCCGACGGCCGCACCAAGCTCAAGTCCCCCTCCGGGACACTCTCCACCGCCGAGGCGATCTCCGTCGTCACGGGCGGGCTCGCGCTCTCCGCGCACTTCGGCGACGGGGTGCTGCGCCCCGCCGACATCGCCGCCGGGATCCTCGGCGCCGTGGTCCGAGACCCGGCGGCGGACCGGGTGATCTGGCAGGAGTATCTGGAGACCGTGGTCCGCGAGCGCGACGGCTGGAAGGACTTCTACCGCGCCTGCCGTGAGGTCGGCGCATGACCGGCACACCGCCCGTGCCGTCCCGGGCCGGGGACGGGCCGCTGCTGCTGGGCGTCCGGCACCACGGCCCCGGGTCCGCCCGCGCCGTCGCCGCCGCGCTGGCGGCGGCCGCCCCCGACGCCGTACTGATCGAGGGCCCGCCCGAGGCGGACGCCCTTGTGGCGCTCGCCGCCGACGAGGGCATGCGGCCGCCGGTCGCCCTGCTCGCGCACGCGGTGGACGACCCGGGGCGGGCCGCGTTCTGGCCCTTCGCCGACTTCTCCCCCGAGTGGGTGGCGATCCGCTGGGCCCTCGCCCATGACGTCCCCGTGCGCTTCATCGACCTGCCCGCCGCGCACACCCTCGCCATGACCGGCGACCCGGGCCGGGGCGGAGGCACGGACGGCGACCACGGCACGGACGGCGCGGACACGACCGGGACAGCGGTGCCGGACTTCATCGAGATGTTCGTCCAGATCGGGCGCATCGGGCGGTCGCTGGGCGTCCATCTCCTGCTCGCGTCGCAGCGGTTGGAGGAGGGCCGGCTGCGCGGTC
>NZ_JBHYZV010000077.1:0-33070 GCF_042753905.1 Streptomyces sp. NPDC059248
TCCTCGGGACGCTCCCCCACTAACGCCAGCTGGCGCTGGGCGTGGCCGCGCAGGGCCTCGGCGTTATTCGCCGCGCGGGTCCTGTCGCCGGGGGCGGGGGTGGGGGGGGGGGGCGCCGGGGCCCGCGGGCGGGCGCCCCGCGAACCGGATCAACGGCCGATCTTCACCGAGTCCCACATCTGGGTCAGGGACCGCTCGCTGTACTGGTAGTTCTCCGAGACGTTGGTCAGCAGGGCGGAGTGCTTGGTGAGCAGCTGCTCCATCGCCTCGACCGCGCTGTTCCAGACCTGCTGCTTCTGCGCGTACACGTCCTTGTCGTCACCGATCCAGGAGTTCCGCAGCTCGTTCAGCTCCGCGTCCAGATTGGTGAGGATGCTGTCGATCGCCTTGGTCTGACTGATCAGATCGTCGGCGGCGTTGTTCATATGCGAGTAGTCGACGTAGATGTAGCCGTCGGAGAAGTCGGTCATGTGCTGTCCTCGTCTCGCGCGAATGCCGGGGATGGAGCGTTGCGGGTGAGCGGACGCGGCGTCGGGATCAGCCGCGCAGCGCGTCGAAGACGGCGTCCGACTGGGCGTACTCCTGGTTGATCGAGTCGACCGCGGAGCCCTGCTGCCTGCCGTGCTCGGCGAGGGTCTGGTTCAGCGTCTCGATCATGTCCTGGACGTTGACCATGATGACGTCGGCCTTCTCCTCCCAGGAGGTGACCAGGTCCGTGAAGGCCTTGCCGTCACTGCCCTTGTAGTGCGTCATCAGGTTGTTCTTGGTGTTCTCCACGTCCTGGCGGCACTTGGTGATGCCGGAGAAGGCCATCTCCAGCGACTGGATGCCGTTCCGGGTCGCGGACTCCTCCGACTGCTGCATTCCGTTCGCGGACATGCCCCGCCTCTCCGTCGTTCGGTCCTGGGCCGCCGATGCTAGGCAGCCCGGATTGCACCCCGGCCCGGCTTTCTTGCCGTCATCTTGTTTTTTCGTTGTCGGCCGTCGCGGTCCCGGTCCCGGTGGTCCCGGTCCCGGTCCCGCGCGCCGCCTTCGCCGGGCCCGTACCCGAGGGCGCCGAAGCGCAGCGCGGAGCGGTGACCGAGACCCGGCCCGCCTCGGCGGCCTCGGGCCGCAGATCGGGTCCCGACGGCAGCATGGCCAGCATCAGGGCGGGCATCTCGCCGGGGGTGACCTTCCGGTAGCCGAGCGCATCGACCGCCGCCGCGTCCGCCAGGCGGTACTTCACCCCGGCCTCGGTGACCAGGTAGAGCGTGCCGCCGAGGTCGCCGCCGCCCGCGCCCACCACGCGCACCAGCGAGCCGCGTCCGGGCCGGACGGCGACCCGGTCGACGGGCACGCAGGGTGCGGCGGCGATTCCGGCGGAGTGCTGGGCGAGTGGCCCGAGTTCGGCGGTGGGGGCCAGGGCGACCCCGAAGCGGGTGCCGTCGCCGTCGGGGGCGACCAGTGCGCAGGGCGTACGGTCCCGGGGCACGGTCACCGCCTTCGGCGGGGTCTCCGGCGCCCGGCCGGGCCGCGCCGCCCGCCCGGCGTCGGGCGCCGCGTTGCCCCGCAGGGCGTCGGAGGTGAGGGCGGCCGGGTTCGGCGCGGCCCCGTCGTAAGCCTCGGCGCGGATCCGCGGATCGGCCAGCAGCAGGGCGAGTTCGGTGGCGGTGAGCGGGGCCAGACCGTCGGCGCGCAGGACGTAGTGGCGCTCGTCGGCGCCCGGTACGGTCAGGGTGAAGAGCTGTCCGACCTTGGTGTCCCGGCCGCCGATCCGGGGTCCCGGCGTCCCTGCCCCCTCGACGGCGGGGGCCGCGAGGTCGGGCCCGGCGGGCAGGGCGTTGAGGAAGGCCGCGGAGACCGGAACGGGGCGTACGGAGGCGTACCCCAGGGCCGCGCCCGCGGTCCCTTCGCGGTCGATCCGCAGCCGGCTGCCCTGCCAGATCAGATAGTCGTGGCCGTCGGGCCCGGCGACCAGCAGCGCCCGGGTACGGTCCAGCCGGTCGCCCGCGCCGTCCAGTCCGATGGCGAGGGTCGTCACGGCCTCGGTACCGCCCGCGCCTCTGGTCTCGGTGACACAGACCTGCCAGGGCGTCCCGGTGAGATCACCCGCGGCGGGCAGTTCGTCGGGGGCGCCCTCGATACCGACGGGAGTGCCGCGCGGAACGCCCTTGAGGGACGCCGTACTCACGGTCGTGGTGCCCAGCTCGCCGCCGCCGATCAGCTTGGCCGACGCGTAGTTGCGTACCGGGCGGAGCCGGCCGTCCAGATAGAGGTAGCGGGCCCCGGTGCCCTTGTCGACGATGAGATCGCCCGAGGTCTTCCAGGAACTCTGTTTGCCGGGGCTGATCAGGCCGACGACGAAGGCCCCGACCGCGACCAGGACGGCGATGATGATGCCGATGGCGACACCGCGGTTGGTACGGCCCTGGGGGCTCTCCGGGGCGTCCGGATCGGAGCGGAGCATGCTCGATGTGAGTCGGCCCATCAGGAACATATGGGCCTGAACCTGGTCGCGCTTGTTCTGCATGGGGTCGGTCGGTCCTTCGCGTCGGCGGTCCGTCGTACGGCCGGGCGGCGGGCCCGGATGGCCCGGGGGCCTGCGGGGGCGGCGGGCCCGGATGGCCCGGGGGCCTGTGCCGGTCGGTCCGTAGGCCGGTCGGTCCTGTGGAGGTCGGCCCGAGGGCCGACCGGTCCTGTGCGGGTCAGCCGTTCATGGCCCGCAGCCATCCGTAGGCGCCCAGCACCCACAGGGCCAGCGGCAGCAGACTGATCGCCATGGTGGAGTGCAGGATCTCGGCCGCCCGGCCCCAGTACGGCACCAGACGCCTGCCGGGCACGGTCCACGAGGCGATGGCCAGGGCGGCGGCGATCGCGCCGAGCCCGGCGACCAGCAGCAGCCGCTCCGCCGGAGCGGCCCGCTCGGCCGCCGCGTACACCGGCAGTCCCGCGCCCCAGACACCGGCCGCGACCAGCGAGAGCCGCTGCAGGACGTTGCCGAGGGCCCTGCTGTGCAGGAACAGCAGCAGCGACAGGGCGAGCGCCAGCAGCACGGTCGGCAGGGTGAACCGGTGCGCCAGGCCGGCCAGACAGGCCGCGCAGACTGCGGCTGTGGCGGCGTACAGACCGGTCATCCAGCCGTCGGCGACGACCGTACGGGCCGCCACCGCGGACGGGGAATGCGGCTCGATGCCCTCCTGGAGCTGCTCCGCGTTGGAGGGCAGCGGCGGCATCCGGAGACCCGACAGCCGGAACGACATCGACGGCACGAACGCCCCGAACACCACGGCGGCCAGGGCGACCAGCCCGGCCGCGTGACCGGGCCCGAGGTCCGCCGTCATCATCAGCGCCCCGGCCAGCACCACGGCCGCCGCCACCACCACCAGGGCCAGGAAGAGGGCGGCGAACGCGGCGACACCGGCCACCGCGAGCATCGCCCCGCCCGCCGCCGCGGCCCCGGCCGCCAGCAGCCGGGCCCCCAGCACCTCCCACTGGTCGGGCCCTTCGAGCGCGCCGCCCGGCAGCGACCAGCCGGCCAGGGCGAAGTACGGTACGGCGGCCAGGCCGAGGGCGGCGCCCGCCTCCGCGTCGCCGACCGCCCGCCCGGCCGACGCCGCCCCGCCCAGGAGCAGCAGCCCGGTGGCCGCGGCGGCCAGGGCCCGCAGTTCGGCGGAGGGCCCCGGCCAGGCGAGGGCGGCGAGCCCGGCGGCGAGGGTGAGCACCACCAGGAACAGCAGGGTCCGCCGGGAGGCCGCGGCGGTCCAGGCGAACGGCCGGGTCTCCATGGTCTGGGCGACACCCTCCACGAGATCGTCCAGGAGGACCTCGGGCAGGGCGTCGGTATGCGGCCGCAGATGCAGCGTCTCGCCGTCGAGCACCCCGAGCGACTCCAGGCTGGCGTCCTCGTCCAGCGGGGGCTCCCCGAGCCGCTGGAGCACCCAGCCGCCGTGCTCCAGGCCCCGCTCGGCCAGGTCGTCACCGGCGTAGCGGACCAGGGTCGGCAGCAGGTCGGCGACCGGGACGTCGGCGGGGACCGCGAGATCGATGGACTTGCCCGGGGCGCGTACGGTGACGCGGCACAGTTCGGACGTGGTGCTGTCGGTCATGGGGGAACTCACGCTTCGTCGGGAGACCCCGTCGGGTCTCCGGAGGGTCGGTCGATCGCGTCGTGCGGATGGCCGGGCCGCGCGCCGGTAGAGGGCACCGGTTCGGCTGCCCCGCGTGCGCCCGTACGAGTGAACCGTGAGTTGGATCGTAGACTGCCCGTGGCCGGTGGGTTCCGCCCCACGGGGGCGGCCATGACGGTGTGCGCGCTTCATGACGGTCCGTCCAACCCGTCCGATTCATCCGTCCGTTCGCCGTTTCGTGCAGCCCAGGACGGCCGTCGCCCCCATCCCGAGTCCCGCCCGTGCCGTCACCGCGGCGCCCGGAAGGAGAGCACTCGTTGAGTACCGTCCTTTTCCGCCGGCCCGCCCGCAGGCGGGGACCCGAGATGCCGGACGGGGAGCTGAGCCTCCAGGAACCGCCCGGACTCCCCGAGGTCACCCCGGACAGCTCCGCGGTCTGGAACTACCTCCCGATGGCGCTGATGTCGGTCTCCATGGTGCTGATGTACATGCGCCCCGGCGGCTCCCGCAGCGGGGTCTTCATCTATCTCGCCCTGGGCATCATGGTGGTCTCGGCGGCGGCGATGATGCTGGGCCAGTACGTACGCCGGATCAGTGAGCGCAAGCAGCGGCTCAACGGCGAACGGCGCGACTATCTCCGCTATTTGCGCCAGGTACGGCGCAAGGCCCGTACCGCCGTCGTCGAACAGCAGCGGGCCCTGGCCTGGCGGCATCCGGCACCCGACACCCTGTGGTCGCTGGTCGGCACCAGCCGGCTGTGGGAACGCCGCCCGGCGGACGAGGACTTCGGCGAGGTGCGCGTCGCGGTCGGCGACCAGAAGCTGGGGCTCAAGCTGGCCCCGCTGTCCACCAAGCCGGTGGAGGACCTGGAGCCGCTGAGCGCCCACGCGCTGCGCAGCTTCACCCGCGCCTACTCCACGGTGCCCCGGCAGCCGATCGCGGTATATCTGCGCACCTGGGCCCGGGTGCTGTTCCGCGGCGACCCCGAGCGGACCCGCGCGCTGGCCCGGGCGATGGTGGCCCAGCTGGCCGTGGTGCACTCCCCGGAGGACGTCTGGATCGCTGTCTGCGCGGCCGACGACCGGCGGGCGGACTGGGAGTGGGTGAAGTGGCTGCCGCACAATCTGCACCGGGCCGAGTCCGACGGCGCGGGCGCGGTACGCATGGTGGTCACCTCGGTCAACGAGCTGGACGATCTGCTCGGGGCCGAGTTCGCCGAACGGCCCCCGTTCGACCCGGACGCCCGGATCGCCCGCGAGGAGCCGTATGTGCTGGTCGTCCTCGACGGGGTGACCGTCCCGGCCGGTCACCGCGCGGACGGACCCGGCTTCCGCAACACCGTACTGCTCGACCTCGACTCCGCCCTGACCTGGCGGCCCGGCCGGGCGACACTCCGGCTCGACCTGGCCGACGACGAGCTGCGTCTTGTCCGCACCGACCGGGAGCGCAAGGAACAACTGGTGGCGCTGGGCGAGCCCGACGCGCTGGGCACGCCGACCGCGGTGGCGCTCGCCAAGCGGCTTGCGCCGTACCGGATGGGCATCGGCCGGGAGGCGAGCGAGCCGATGGCCTCCGACACCGAGCTGACCGCCCTCCTCGGCATCCCCGATCTGTACCGCCACGAACCGGCGGCGCTGTGGAGCCGGCGTACCCGATCCGAACGGCTGCGGGTCCCCATCGCGGTGGGCCCCGGCGGAACACCGGTGGAGCTGGACATCAAGGAATCGGCCCAGGGCGGCACCGGACCGCACGGCATGCTCATCGGCGCCACCGGCTCCGGCAAGAGCGAGCTGCTGCGCACCCTGGTCCTGGCCCTGGCGCTGACCAACTCGTCGGAGACGCTGAACTTCGTCCTGGTCGACTTCAAGGGCGGCGCGACCTTCCTCGGCCTCGACGAACTCCCGCACACCTCCGCCGTGATCACCAACCTCGCCGACGAGGTCGAGCTGGTCGCCCGGATGCAGGACGCGCTGCACGGCGAGCTGATCCGCCGGCAGGAGCTGCTGCGGTCCGCGGGCAACTACACCTCGGCCCTGGAGTACGAACGGGCCCGCGCCGACGGGACCCCGCTCGACCCGCTGCCCAGCCTGTTCGTGGTCGTCGACGAGTTCAGCGAGCTGCTCGCGGCGCACCGCGAGTTCATGGAGCTGTTCGTGATGATCGGACGGCTCGGGCGCAGCCTCGGGGTCCATCTGCTGCTCGCGTCGCAGCGCCTCGACGAGGGCCGGATGCACCAGCTGGAGTCGCATCTGTCGTACCGGATCGGGCTGCGGACCTTCTCGGCGATGGAGAGCCGGGGCGTCCTGGGCGTACCGGACGCGTACGAGCTGCCGCCCACACCGGGCAGCGGGTTCGTCAAGACGGGGATCGAGGCCCTGACCAGATTCCGTGCCGCGTACGTCTCCGGGCCCTACCGGCGGCGCAGCGGCTCGGCCCACCGGGCCCGGGTGGCCAGCCAGGTCGTCCCGTGGACCTCGGGCTGGGTGGTGCCCCGAAGGCTCCCCGACCCGACCCCCGAGGAGATCCGGGCGGCCGAGACACCGCCGGAGGAGGCCCGGTCGCTGCTGGCGGTGGCCGTGGAACGGCTGCGGGACGCCGGGCCGCCCGCGCACCAGGTGTGGCTGCCGCCGCTGAACGAACCGGCCACCCTCGACGGCATGCTGGCCCTGGAGGCGCACCCCGAGTACGGACTGACCGACCTCGCGGCGCGCGGCCGGCTCACGGCCCCGGTCGGCATCGTGGACCGGCCGTTCGACCAGCGCCGCGACCCCCTGCTGGTCGACCTGTCGGCGGCCGGGGGCCACGCGGGCATCGCGGGCGGCCCGCAGAGCGGCAAGTCGACCCTGCTGCGGACCCTGATCACCGGCCTCGCCCTCACCCACACCCCGCGCGAGGTCCAGTTCTACTGCCTCGACTTCGGCGGCGGCACCCTGGCCGGACTTGCCGGGCTCCCGCATGTCGGCGGGGTCGCCGCGCGGATGGACAAGGAGCGGGTCGGCCGGGTGATGTCCGAGGTCGGCGCCGTACTCGCGCACCGCGAACGGTTCTTCCTCGAACAGGGCATCGACGCGATGCCGGCCTACCGGCGGCGCCGGGCGGCCGGGGAGTTCGCCGACGAACGGCACGGCGACGTCTTCCTGGTGGTCGACGGCTGGTCCACGGTCCGGCAGGACTACGACCACTATCTGAGCACCTTCAACGCGCTCGCCGCGCGGGGCCTCAACTACGGCATCCACCTGCTGATCACCACCTCCCGCTGGGTGGAGCTGACCGCGGCGGTCCGCGACCAGACCGGCACCCGGCTCGAACTGCGGATGGGCGATCCGATGGACTCCTCGATCGACGTCCGCAAGGCGGGCGCGGTGCCGCGGATCCCCGGCCGGGGCCTGACCCGGGACTCCAAGCTGCACTATCTGGCGGCGCTGCCCCGGCTGGACGGCAGGACCGGCGCCGGGGACCTCTCCGACGGCGTCGCCGATCTGGTGGCCCGGATACGGGAACACTGGTCGGGCCCGCCCGCGCCCCCGGTCCGGATGCTGCCGACGCTGCTGCCCGCCGCGGAACTGCCGCCCGTCGAGCCCGACGGTCCGCGGATCCCGCTCGGCGTCGAGGAGAAGTCCATGGGCACCCTGTGGCACGACTTCGCGGCCACCCCCCATCTGATCGTCGTCGGCGACGCGGAGAGCGGCAAGACCAATCTGCTGCGGCTGGCCGCGAAGGCGATCACCGAGCGCTATACCCCCGCCGAGGCGCGGATCATGGTGGTCGACTACCGGCGCGAGCTGGTGGAGGCCGTCCCCGAGGCGTACCGGCTGGGCCACGCCGTGTCGACCGACGCCCTGAAGGAGCTGCTCGACGGCGCGGCGCGGGCGGTGAAGACCCGGGTACCGGGCGCGGACATCGCCCCGTCCCGGATGCGGCTGTGCGACTGGTGGACGGGGCCGAGGCTGTTCGTCCTGGTCGACGACTACGACATGGTCGGCGGCGGCGGCCCACTGAACCAGCCGTTCGCCCCGCTGATGGACCATCTGGCACTCGGCTACGAGGTGGGCATGCACCTGGTCGTGGCCCGCTCGGCGGCGGGCGCCGGGCGCGGTCTGAACGATCCGCTGCTGCGCCGGATGCTGGAGGTCAACACCCCCGGGATCCTGCTGTCCTGCCCGCCCACGGAGGGCTATGTCTTCGGCAACGTCAAGGGCCGCAATCTGATCCCGGGACGGGGCACCCGGATCACCCGCCGCGACAGCGTCGACATCCAGACGGCGCTGGTCGACGCCGGCCGGGAGTCCCCGTGACATCCCCGGCAGCGCGCCCCCTGGCGGCCGCGCGCCCCCTTGCGGCCGTCGGCCTCGACGGCCCCGCGCCGCGCCGCGATCAGGTCCTCCACGGCCCCGCGCCGGTACCGGGCCACGGCCCGCCACGCTCGACGCCACGTCACCACCGCGGACACGAATCAGCCCGCCGGGCGCCAGCCGCGGGCCTTGCCGAGCGGGACGACGACCATCGCCGCGCCCACCACCAGGACCAGCGCGAGGGCGCCGCCGCCGATCAGCAGGGCGCGGTGACGGGGGCCTTCGGCGGCGGACGGGGGGACCACCGCGGGGTCCGGACTCCGCTCGGCGGGTGCCCGTTCACCGGAGAGCAGGGCGGTCAGCGCGGCGTAGACGTCGAGCCGGGGCGTGTGGTCGGGATAGGCGGCCTCGGTGAGCCGGCGCGCGGTCCCGGCGGCGTTCAGATCCGGATGGTAGGCGCGCAGCAGCGCCGCCGCCCCGGCGACATGTGCGGCGGCCAACGAGGAGCCGGAGCCGATGAAATGGCCGTCGCCGCGCGCGCCGATACCGACCACGGCGTCCCCGGGGGCGGACAGATCGGCGGAGAGCGCGGCGGGCGCGTCCTTCGGACGACCCCCGTCGGGCCCGTGGTCGACCACCGACAGCACCCCCGGCAGCCGGGCCGGCCACGAGGGACGGGCCCGGGTGTCGGGCCGCCCGTCGGCGCCCTTCGGGGCGACGTCCGGTACGGCGGGCGCCACGACGAGCACGTCCCGCCCGGCCGCGTACGCCACCGCGGCGGCGAGTTCCGGGCCCCCGGAGTCGAGGACCTGGCCCACGTAGACCACATGGGCGCCCTCGTCCACGGCGGTACGGATCCCGTCGGCGACCAGCCCGCCGTCCGGCACGCCCCGGGCGTCGGTACCGCGTACGGCGAGGATCCGGGCCGCGGGCGCGACACCGGTGACGGTGCCCTTCCCGGTGGGCGCGGCGGCGATCAGCCCGGCGGCGAAGCTGCCGTGCCCCACACAGTCCTCACCGGCTCCGTCCACGGCGGTGACCCGGCCGGTCAGCGCCGGTACCCGGGCCCCGACCCCGGTGTCCACGACGGCTACCGTGACACCGGCGCCCCGGGTGAGCTGCCAGGAGCGGGAGAGCTGGAGCGCCCGATGGGTCCACGGGCTCATCGTCGCCGTCTTGGCCGAGGCCGTCGCGCACGGGTCGCCGGCGGCCATCCGCAGCCGCAGCGGGGGCAGGCTCACCGGATCACCGCCGTCGGCACGGGCGGGCGGCGCCAGCAGCAGCGCGGGTATCGCGACGGCCGCCGCGAGAGAGAGGGCACGGCGACAACGGTCCGACGGCATGCGGCACATGCTAGGCGAAGCGACCAGTCGACTGACCGCACGGACGGGACTGACGGGACTGACCGCACGGACGGGTCCTGGCAGCCGCCCGGCCCGGGCGCCACACAGAAGGGGCAAGCGTGTCACGGCAAGTACTGACGGTCGGTCAGGGACAGTCGGACGAGTTCCGGACGATCGACGAGGCGCTGGCCGCGGCCCGCACGGGCGCGGTCGTCCGGGTCGGCCCCGGGCGGTACGCCGAGAACCTCACCGTACGCACCCGGGTCACGATCGTCGGCGACGGCGATCCGGGATCGGTGGAGATCTGCCCGCGCCGGGGCACCGCTATCACCCTGGTCGCGGATGCCGTACTCCTCACCGATCTGGTGCTCAGGGGCGGCGGTGAGGACGTCGCCGTGGTGGACGCGCCCCGCGGCCAAGTGGCGCTGGACCGCTGTACGGTGATCGGCTCCGGCTGGACGGCGCTGCTCGCCCGGCAGACCGGGTCGCTGGCGATGCGGGGCTGCCGGATCACCAACCGGGAGGGCGCCGGCTTCGTCGACACCTCCACCACACCGAGCGTCGTCGAGGACTGCGTCCTGGAGAACCTCGGCTCGTCCGCCGTCGTCCTGAGCGAGACGGCCCGCTCCACGGTGCGCGACTGCCGGATCCGCGACGCCCGGGGCAACGGCGTACTCGCCAACGGCGAATCCCAGGGCTCCGTCGAGTCCTGCGACATCAGCGGTACCGACAAACCGGCCCTGGCGCTGGAGGGCAGCAGCACCACCCGCGTCGCGCACACCACCATCCGGGACTGCGCGGTCGGCGTCCACCTCTCCAGCGCCTCCCGCCCGGTCCTTGAGGACATCACCGTCTCCGGTACGTCGGGACCCGGCATCGCCCTGACCGAAGGCGCCGATCCGCTGCTGCGCCGCTGCGTCACCACCCGTACCAAAGGCCAGGGACTGCTGGTCGCCGACCGGTCCCGGGGCACCTTCGAGGACTGTGCGTTCGACTCGGCGGCCGGGGCGGCTATCCGGGTCACCGACCACAGCTCACCGGCCTTCCTGCGGACGACGGTACGGGACTGCGCCGACCCGGACGCGGCGGTCCAGCTCACCGAGCACTCCACCGCCGAGTTCGACCGGCTGGAGATCGTCGACCCCGAGGGCAGCGGCGTCTCCGTCCGCGCCAAGGCCAAGCCGCTGCTGCGCCGCGCCCTGGTCACCGGGGCGGGACGGCACGGCGTGGAGGCCGGTGACGAAGGCCGCGGACGGCTGGAGTTCTGCGTCGTGGAGCGGGCCGCCCGGGCGGGGGTGCGGATCGCCGACGGGGCACGGGTCCAGTTCGACGACTGCGCGGTCCGCGACTGCGGCGACGCGGGCGTATCGGTGGGCCGCGACGCCATGGCCACGGTGCGCGACACCGAGATCGCGGACCCCGGCGCGTCCGGAGTGCTCGTGGAGGACGGCGGAGAGGCCGAACTCACCCGGGTACGGATCCACGGCGCCGGAGCCCACGGTGTGCTCCTCACCGCGGGCTCCCGCGCCGAGCTGCGCGCCTGCGAGATCTCCGGCAGCGTCGGCGACGGCCTCCGGGTGGACACCTCCGAGCCGGTGACGGCGCACGGCTGCGCGGTACGCGACAACCGGGGCGCGGGTCTGACCCAGACCCGGGCCGGGGACCGGCTCGACATCACCGACCTGACCAGCGCCGAGAACGGCGCCCCGGACGCCTGGGGCGCCGAAGCGGCGCTCGGCGGCACAACCGGCACACCGGGCGGCCGGCCGGACGACGAGCCGCGGGACCCGCTGGACGAGCTGGAGGCGCTGATCGGCCTCGACGGCGTCAAGCACCAGGTACGTACCCTGGTCAACCTCAACCAGCTGGCACAGCGCCGCAAGAGCCTGGGCATGCCCGTACCGTCGATGAGCCGCCATCTGGTCTTCGCCGGACCGCCCGGTACCGGCAAGACCACCGTGGCCCGCCTCTACGGCTCGATCCTCGCGCAGCTCGGCGTACTGCCGCAGGGGCATCTGGTGGAGGTCTCCCGCGCCGATCTGGTGGCCCAGGTCATCGGCGGTACGGCGATCAAGACCACGGAAGCGTTCAAGAAGGCCATCGGCGGAGTCCTCTTCATCGACGAGGCGTACACCCTCACCTCGGGCGGTTCGGGACACGACTTCGGCCGGGAGGCGGTGGACACCCTGCTGAAGCTGATGGAGGACCACCGCGAGGACGTCGCCGTCATCGCCGCCGGCTACTCCGCCGAGATGGACGACTTCCTCGCCTCCAACCCCGGTCTGGCCTCCCGCTTCACCCGCACCATCGAGTTCGGCAACTACTCCGTCGACGAACTCGTGACCATCACCGAGAGCATGTGCCGCGCCAACCAGTACGAACTGGGCCCCGGCACGTCCCAGGCGCTCGCCGCGCACTACGAGACCATGGAACGCGGCGCCGCCTTCGGCAACGGGCGGGCCGCCCGCCGGGTGTTCGAGGAGATGGTCGACCGCCAGGCGTTCCGGCTGGCCACGATGGACGAACCGGCCGAACGGGATCTGACACTGCTGCTCCCCGAGGACATCGCCGAATCCGCCACGGCCCCCGGCACGGCGGCGGAGGACCGCGAGGCGATGCTGGCGAAGCTCGACGGCATGGTGGGACTGCGCGCCGTGAAACGCGAGGTCACCGATCTGGTCAGCCTGCTCACCACCGCCAAACAGCGCGAGGCGGCCGGCCTGCCCGTCCCCCGTATCAACCGCCATCTGGTCTTCTCCGGCGCCCCCGGCACCGGCAAGACCACGGTGGCCCGGCTCTACGCGAGCCTGCTGGCCTCCTTGGGAGTCCTCTCCCGCGGCCAACTCGTCGAGGTGGCCCGCGCCGACCTGGTCGGCCGGTACGTCGGCCACACCGCCCAGCTCACCAAAGAGGTCTTCCAGAGCGCCCTGGGCGGAGTCCTCTTCATCGACGAGGCGTACACCCTCACCCCCGAGGGCGCGGGCGCCGACTTCGGCCGGGAGGCGGTGGACACCCTGCTGAAGCTGATGGAGGACCACCGCGAGGAGGTGGTGGTGATCGTCGCCGGCTACACCGCCGAGATGCGCGGCTTCCTCGCCTCCAACCCCGGCCTGGCCTCCCGCTTCTCCCGCTCGGTGGAGTTCGAGAACTACACCACCGACGAACTCCTCACCATTCTGGCCCACTCCGCCGAGGAGACCGGCTACACCTGCCCGCCCCCCACCCTGGAAACCCTCCGAGCCCATGTCGACGCGGCCCCCCGCGACCGCACCTTCGGCAACGCCCGCCTGGCCCGCCAACTCCTGGAAACCATGGTCACCCACCAGGCCCGCCGCCTCACCACGGTCCCCCGCCCCACCATCGACGACCTCCGCACCCTCCTGCCGGAGGACCTGCCCGGCTGACCAGCCGACAACCCATCTGATCCTTACGTCAGTTGGGCTACGGTGGACACCCTGTCGCGGCCGGGAGGCGCACCCGCCTCCCGGCGAAATCGGAACCTCGGGGGCTTCGATGGATCCCAACCTGGTCACACTGGCCACCACCGCGGGTACGTCCCTGGTGGCGGTGCTCGTCGCCGAGGGGTGGCAGCAGACACGGGACGGGGTGGTGACGGTCTGGCGCCGCTTCCGTCCGCACTCCGCCGACGAGGTCGAGCAGGCCCTCGAAACCTCCCGGACCAGTGCTCTCGCCGCGGCCGGCCCCGACTCCGCCGGACCGCTGGAGGAGCAGTGGGCCGAGCGGTTCGCGGCCCTGCTGGACGAGTGCCCGGCAGCCGCCGACGACCTCAGGGGCCTCGTCGACGAATGGCGGAGCACGGCCGGCGGACAGCGGATCGACGGAGGGGTGCGCCTGGAGGCGACGGCCCGGGACAACGCCCGCGTCTACCAGTCGGCCAGGGACCAGTACATCACCGAACGATGAGCGACCTGGACAAGTGGGAGGACGGCACACCCGGCCGTCCCCGGACGTACGGTCGTGCCTCCGACAGCGCGCAGGTCTACCAGTCCGGCGCCGACCAGTACGTGACCCATCTCCACATCACCGTCGCGGCCCGGAGCGAGGCCGCCCACGACGCGCGTGACCGGGCCGATGTCGTCGTCCAGGGACTGACCCACGCCGTAGGAGAGCTGAAGGCGCGCTGCGAGGAGCTGGAGGAGAAGGCCCGCAGAGCCAAGGCCGAGGGACGAGCCGAGGCCCACGCCGAGTTCACGGAGCGGCTCCGGAACGCCGAACTGAGCGTCATCAAGGCCCAGCGCACGATGCGGCAGGCCGAGGAGGAACGCGCCAAGGCCGAGGCGCTGTTGGCCCGTGCGCGGCAAGAGCTGGCCAAGCATCGACGCGCCGCGGACCGGGACGAGCCGGACACCCCCCGGGCCGCTCTCGTCGGCCCGTCACCCGCCGATCGGGAAGCGGACCAGTTCTCCGACCTCCTGGAACGTGCCGAGGCCGAACTCGGCTCGGTCCGCGAGGAGCTGCGGCAACTGGGCGAGGAGATCAACGGCCGCGACCACGCCCGGGCCGCCGAGCGGACCATCGAAGGCGAGTGGACCAGCAGCCCCGACCCGTCGCCCCCGCCCACCGCCGCTCCCAGCCCCGCCCGCCCGTCGGCCACACCCCCCAAACGTCAACGGCCCGGCCCGCCCCGCCGCTCCCTGATCGGCTTGGTCTGGCTGCTCTGCACGCTCCCGCCGTGGATTCCGGTGCTGGTCATCACGGCCAACCGCGCGGCGTTCGGCTCGGACGCGAGCCTCTGGGGAGTGCTCCCATTCGCCTTCTTCACCGTGCTCGGCGGCGCGGTGCTGCTGCTTCTCGCCCTTCTCCTCGCGGGCACGGCGGCCATGGACATGCTGAACCGCAAATCGGAGGAGGGCCCCGGCATCACCGCGTTCCTGCTCACCGTCGTGGCATCCGCGATCTTCCTCCTGTCCGCGTTCTTCACCCCCCTGACCTGGCCGGGCCCCGCCGGAGCCTGGGGCCGGGGCCTCGCGTCCCTCGTGGGCCTGGCCTAGGACGGAGAGCTGCGTCCCGAAGTCCGCCATGGACGTATTCGCGCACGGATACGCGCCGTGGATCGTGACCGATGCCTGCGCCTGCGATCGGGTCACTGTCACGCTGGACGACGGTTCGCGTCTGCCGGGCCCGTACGCGGTGTCGCGATCAGGCGGGAGTCATGAGGCCGTCTTCGCAGCGCGCTCTCGCGGTATGAAGGCACGGACGAGCCGGCTCAGTGCTTCTGCCGGTAGGGATCCCTGTACGGCTCCATCGACTGGCGGACCTCGGCCCGGACCGGGTCCATGAGCGGACCCGGGGCGTAGTAGCGGGCGCGGGCCTTGCCGTGGGGGACGAGCCAGCCGCGGGCGACGAGCTCCCGGATATCGCGGATGGCTTGCTGGTCGCTGAGGTCGGCGTCCTGCTGGTAGACGGTGCGGCGGACCTTCGCGTCCGAGAACGCGGGTAGCAGGGCGTACACGACCCGCTCGTCCAGACCGGCTGCCTCGACGCCTTCCACCAGACGGGTCCAGGCCCGCGACATCACGTCGAAGCGACGCTGGGCCTGCTGGGCCTGGCGGTGGTGGGCGGTCAGGCAGAACCGGATCCAGGACCGGGTGTCCCGCTCCGGACTCCAGATTGGGCCGCCTACGTCCTCCAGGACCTGGTAGTAGGCGTACGTGTTCTGTCCTCGGCCGAGCCACTCCTCGATGGAGGAGAATTCGGGCGGCATCAGGGCCTCGCGGGAGAACACCAGGGTGGACAGGGCGCGGGACATGCGCCCGTTTCCGTCCTTCCACGGGTGGATCTTGACGAGGTTGAGGTGGGCCATGGACGCGCGGACGTGGACGGGGGCGTCGAGGTCGCCGTCGTTGAGCCAGTCGATGAACTCCGACATCAGAGCGGGAACGTCCGCCTGGTCAGGAGCGGTGTAGGCGGGGACCAGCGGGTCGTCGGGGCTGGTGACATAGACGGGCCCGTCACGCCAGCGGCCGGGGCGCTTGTCGAGGTGGTGGCCCTGCAGCATGAAGTGCAGACCGTTGAGCAGGCCGGCGTCGTAGCGGAAGTCGTCTCCGGCGTCGGCGAGGGCCTGGATATAGGTCATGCCGCGCTGATAGCCCTCCAGCTCGGCGCGCGTCTTCTCCCCGGTCTCCAGCGGTTCCTCGCCGGACATGAGGGCTTCCACGTCGTCGACCGTCGCGGCGTATCCCTCGATGGTGTTCGACCCGGCGATCGCGCGGGCGGTGAGGTTGCGGCGCAGCTGGCGCGTCCAGCGCGGGGTGGCCCGGAGCATATGGCGCAGGGAGCGACGCATGCTTTCGATCTCGTCGAGGGCCCGCTGGTCGTCGGTGTCCAGGGAGGGAGTGGCGTACAGCATGTCTCCATGACATGATAATTGTGTCATCAAGTCAAATGGGCGCGCTTGGATCGCATCGCCGTCACGGATCTGGTCGCGCGCATAACCGAACGTGTTGACGTTGAGCGGCACGACTTCCCGCTCTTATCCGCATGTGCGGGCCGAAAGGTACTTGGCTGCACTCGGCGCGTGCTGGATCCCTACCAGTTTCGAGCCGCCGCGCGGCGGGCACCGGTCTGCTCCACCGCATGTGGCTGAGATCGACCTCGCCGATGTCCACGCCTCTGCACGGCGGACGGCTGTTGTTCACCGCCGGTGACGAGTTCGGCCTCATGTGCCACCGCACGCATGAAGCCCCCGTGTCGCTCGGGCGTGATTGAACTCGGCCTCGACTACCCCGGGCCAGTCGAAGACGGGGCAGGTGCCGCTTTGGCGCCCGCCCCGCTTCTTGGCTGACGACCCATCAGTACGGCTCTGGCCGGATGCAACTCCCTGGCCGGGTGTGGTTGGGGGAAGTTGCCGCGCCGGCCGGGGCGTATGCAGAACGCGGCATCTCGGTCGGGGTGCATATCGGCCTAAAGTGCCCTCGTGGGCCACGGAAAAGCCCTCAGCAATCGATCTTGCGAAGGGCTTAAAGCAACCTCTGACCTACGAAAATGTGCGCCCCCGGCAGGACTCGAACCTGCGGCCAAGCGCTTAGAAGGCGCCTGGTCATGAGGGCGAAGGTAGCGCGCTGACCTGCGGTGATGGGATAGCGGGCTGTGCCAAGCGGGCTGTTTTCGGCGGATCTCGGGAAACCCTCCTGGGCTGATGGCGACGACGCCCGAGGTCGACCTCGCCGACATTGCGCCGACGTTGCGAACCCTCCTGGGTTGATGACGACGCGGCGCGGTCGCCATCAGCGTGATCCCCGCCGTCAAGTTGCGAACCCTCCTGGGTTGATGACGACACTGCTCGGGCGCCATTCCGGCCATCAATGTCCAATGTTGCGAACCCTCCTGGGTTGATGACGACCACAGGTCGGGGCGGCTCGGACCATGCCCGGTCCGGGTTGCGAACCCTCCTGGGTTGATGACGACGTCCACTCGTGTGCGTGGCCGGGCGGGATGCCGTGTTGCGAACCCTCCTGGGTTGATGACGACACGCCGTCCTGGTCACCCTCTCGCGCCGGGAGCTCATGTTGCGAACCCTCCTGGGTTGATGACGACCTGCTTGGCCTCCAGCAGGGCGGCGCGCAGTTCGGGTTGCGAACCCTCCTGGGTTGATGACGACCAGCCCCAGCACGATCCCGTCCGGGTCGATACCGCGGTTGCGAACCCTCCTGGGTTGATGACGACGTGGATCGGGGATGTCCCGCTGTCCCTGAAGGCCGGGTTGCGAACCCTCCTGGGTTGATGACGACGGCCTTCCTCGGCGGCGATGGCACCTGGACCCCCGTGTTGCGAACCCTCCTGGGTTGATGACGACCCGCGCCGTCAACGAGGTGATCAGGGCCGGGCAACCGGGTTGCGAACCCTCCTGGGTTGATGACGACCCCCGCCGGACTCGGCCCCGGTGGCCGGGCGTTCTTCACGTTGCGAACCCTCCTGGGTTGATGACGACCCCCCGAGGGTAAAGTCCCAGGTCAGACCTCACCCACGTATGCCTTCACGTAGCGATTCTGCAGAACTCCGCCGGTAATGCATCAGCGCAGGTCAGAGGATGTCTCCTGGACCTCCTAGACCAACCCCGAGCGTCGACGACTCCACCATCTCCGGTGACCGGGCCGTGTACGTGACGATGCTGTCGTACGAGGGATCGATCACACTGCCCAGCGCCGCCATCAGTGCCCTGTACTGCGCTGCGGACAGTTCGCCCTGGAAGACGCTCCGCTGCGTCCAGTGCAGGTACTTCCGACAGGTCTTCAGCACCTTCGGGTTACGTTCCACAGCCGTGTCGTACACCAAGATCACGAACACGAACCCTCACCACCACGGCCGGAACGGCTTATAGGGCGTGCCTTCGAGGCAGAATCGAACGACCTTCAACGCCTCCAAATGCATCAGCTCCTCGTAGCTCACCTGGCGTTTGAGGCCCCGGTGGTGGACCGTCGTCGCGAGCTCTTCCCGAACCAGGGCGGCGATCTTCTTGCGGCCGTCCTTGCTGAGTGAGGCACGGCTGACATCCGTCTCGAAGTCGCTTTCCTTCAGGTGCTTCTGGCTGGCCGCGCGCCTCAGCAGGCGTTCCGCGAACAGCGGCTTGAAGGGCTCGGCCAAGTCCAGCGCAAGGGTATTCCTCCGGCGGTCGGTGTCCGCGTGGAGGAAGCCGATGGCCGGGTGCAGCGGAGTGCTGCGCAACGCGGTCAGCACTCGTACGTACACCAGGGCGTTGAGGTAGCTGACGAAGGCATTGCCCGCGTTGGTCGGTGGGCGCCGCGTGCGGCCGTTCATCCGGAGCCACGGTGGCAGTCGGCTGTCGAGCACAGCCCAAGCGGTCCGTCGGAAGTTGCCTTCCTGGCCCATGATCGCGTCATTCGACCGACAGTCGGGCAGCGCGCCCCTCAACGCCTCCAGCGCCGAGTCGAGCAGATCGGTATCGAGCGCCCAGCGCAGGTTTTCCGCGGTGGTGAGTACGAGGGAGCGGGCAATGGCGAGTCGCTGCTCCTCGTCCGCCGTGATCTCCACCTGGCGCCGTACGACCGTCGCGGACGACATCGACTCGGCAGGGCTGAAATGCCCCGCATGGTTTCCGTAGTGGTCGAGGATATGCACGGTGACACCGTTACGGCTGAGCAGCGACAGCGCTGACGTGTTGACATCGACATGGTCGAAGACGACCAGATCGCGGATATCGGTGATGGGGATACGGACCGGACTGCCGTCCGGGCGCTCGACACGGACGCTGTTGTCCTCGCGGCGGATCCGGCAGGGTTCGGTCAGCCAGTAGGTACGGCCGACGGCGGGCATCAGTCTCCCCAGCAGTAGTCGAGGTAGGAGCATCCACGGCATTTGCCGCGGAGCAGACGGCCGGGAGCCGTGGACGCGGCGATGACGGCCTGGGCCTCCGCCTCCGTATCCTCGGCTTCGGCGCGGGCGTCGTCGTTCCAGACGACATCCGTAGTACGGCGGATCAGGGGGTAGTGGACGACGCCGCCCCGCACATTGACGCCCCGACGCGACAGGAGCAGGCAGTAGTGCCTGACCTGGGCGGTGTGCCCGGGTGCCGGGGCGCGGGAGGACTTCGTCTCGTGGACGACGGCTCCGGTCGTCACCCAGTCGATCTTCGCCTCGCCTAGGTCGACGTCCCGGCGCCGGGTGAAGGTGGTGTCATCCACCACCTCGCCGAAGGCGACCAGATCGCTCCGCTGCTCGGGGCGGTAGCCCCGGGCGTACAACCAGAGCTGTCGAGGACAGTGGACGAGGTACTTGATATGGACGCCACCGACGGCGGTCTCGTCGTCGGCCGGCAGCTCGGGATCGGGACTCACAGGATGGTCTCCTGGCTTGCCGGAGGGCGCAGGCCACAGACGTTGTCGTACACGCCGTCACTGATGTGGACCTTCAGATACGGGTCGTAGGTGCAGGCGAAGGCTTTCAATTGCCCGAGGCGCAGAGGGATCAACAGTTGGGAGGCAAGGAGAGGATCGCCCTTCTTCCCCCTGGTCAGCGCCTGGTACTCGGCCCAGTCCTCGTGATGAAGCACCTCCACGCTGTCGAAGACCTTGGTCAGTGCGTGCGCGAACTCGCTCCGGTCGTGGAACGGGTCCGTGAAGGTCAGGAAACTCGCGGTGAACTCGTCCCGATTCCGCCGGGCCTCCTTCGCCCACTCCTCTCCCCATGCGGTGTCGTACGCCCGCCGAAGTAGTTCGTCGATGTCCTGCTCACTCAGCGTTGTCGCCCCGACGGCGACGAGACCGGTGAGCGCGCTCCACGATGCGTCCATAGCGCCCGCGGGATACGGCTTGTGCGTCTCAGCCGGATGGACACGGAACTCCACCGGTCCCTCGGGATGCAAACCGCGCCGGTTGACCCGGCCCGCGCGCTGCGCGACCGCTTCCACCGGCGCGCACTCCACGGCCCCGCGGTCGAAGTCGAGCTGAAGGGACACCTCCACCACCTGGGTGGCGACCACCAGACCGCCGCGACGCGCGGGGTCCCCGTCGCGACGTTCGGGATGCCGCCGCAGCAGGGCCTTCTCGATGGCGTCCCGGTCACCGTTCTTGAAGCGCGAGTGGAGCAGAAGGGCCGCGCTTGGGCCGCCGGGCCGTGCCTCCCGCGCGTCGTCGGCGAGCTGCTCGAACAGATCCTGAGCACGGGCGACCGTGTTGGCGACGACGAGGACGCTGTGCCCCTCCCGCAACTGCCCCCGCAGCCGTTCGACGCTCTCCGGAGCGTCCACCGGACGTTCGTCCAGCACGAGGTGGTGCCGTACGGGACTCGTACCCGCCGGTGCGCGATGAACCGTGACCCGCTGCTCGACACTCTCCTCGATGATCTGGACCATCGTGTCGGCGAGCGTCGCCGACAGCACGGCGAACCGGCTGCCGAGCCGCTCCCACAGCCGCATCGCAGCGCAGAGCCGCCCGAAGGTATCTGGCTCGTACGCGTGCAGCTCGTCCAGAACGAAGAGGGCGTTCGCCTGTTCGAGCAGTACGGAGGAGTACGTCGGCCCGGCGACGGCCCCGCTGAGGAGCTGGTGCGGGGTAGCGACACGTAGCCGATGGGCGAACAGCCGCATCGCGTTCGCCTGCGCCCGTGCCTTCCGCGCCTGGTCCGAGGTCGGTTCGGTCTGCGGGTCTCCGGCGGCACAGTCGTCCTCCAGGGCCTCGGTGAGGAGCGTCTGGGCAACGGTGCCGTGCAGCAGTCCGATATCCGCTTTGCGCTCGCCCGGCGCCGGGATCAGGCTGTCGGCGAAGCGGCGGCGGATCGCGTTCAACGACGCCTTGTACGGCAACGTCCACACCACACGCGGGAGACCGGACATCGTGGCCATCTGCCCCGCCGCCCACGCGAGCCCGGCCTCGGTCTTGCCGCTCCCGGTGGGCGCGACCAGCACCAGATGGCCCGAGGATTCGGCGGCCCGCCGCTGGTGGGCGTGGGGTGCGTACGGCAGACGCGCCAGATAGTCGACGGCCAGCGGCATATGGGTCTGGAGGGCGACATGCGCGGAACCGGACCGGTCGGCCAGGGTGAGCGCGCCCTGGGCGAGGACCGCCAGCAGCCCTTGGTGGGGTTTGACGGGCTCCCGCCACGCCTTGAGCAGTTCCTCCAGCATGTCCCGGGCGCGATGTGCGAGCGGCGGGTCTCCGGGGGAGGTCGTGGGTGGATCCGCCGCCAGATAGCCGCAGAGCCACGCCAACCACTCCCTGTGGAGGAAGCGCGGCACCTGTGACACCGTTTCGCCCGTCCCGAGGTCGACACCGGTGCCGAACGCCTCGTTCCAGTCCGTCTCCTTGTTGTACTGGCGGCTCAGGGCCGGTTTGCCGCCGTGGCCGCCACCATCACCGCTGAGCAGGGCGCGATGATGAGTGGCCACCAGCGTCGCCACCATCAGGCGATCCTCACCGGTCCACCCGGTTGCCTCGGCGAGCAGATCGACGTAGGCGAGGGACAGCACCTCATGTCGCTCGCCCCAGGGGATGCCCCCGATGTCCACCTGGCGCTGGAAGCCCTCGGCGATCTTCCCGGCGTCATGGAGGAGCGCGGCCCGCCGGACACGGCACCAGAACGCCGGCGCGTCGGCGATAACACCCGCGTTCCCCACCCGGTCCTCGATGGGGCCGACCGCGGCATGGACCGTACGGGAGTGGGTGGTGAGCCGCTCCCGGTCGTGGGCCGGGGTGGACTTCGCCCGCAAATCGTCGAGGGAGGCCCGGCGGGGCGGAGGGCTTGTCACGGCTCCAGGAGCCACAGCGCCTGTCCCTTCTTCCGGTAGTCGGTGTCCTCGTAGGCGCCGCGGACCGGATATCGGCCCGCGGGCGCGTCGCACCAGAGGTAGTCGGTCCAGCGGCTGGTCATACGGTCCGTCGAGATGGATGCTGCCATCCGGTGAACCGTCGCGTACGGCACGTCGTGCCCGGTGGTCGGCGCCAGCGCCGACCCCACGACTGCCTCCGTGGCGGGCACGAGTGCGACCTCCACGCGCTCTTCGAGATGGACAAGGTCCTGCGAGCGGCCGAGGCGAAGACCCCACACGGGACGCCGGAACGCCTGGGAGACACGGTCACCCTCCGGCCCCGGCAGCCACACCGTGAGATGGACATCGGCACGGAAGGGGCGCATCCGCAGGGTCATCCCGCCCTTGCCCGCGCGCACCCGCCCCGCCACCGCGGGATTGGCGCCGCCCGCGTCGATCGGGTGGTACGTCTCGGCATCCACCCCTTCGCCCTCCGACCAGGCGGCCATGCCGAACACGAGGGACTCGTACGGCTCCCCGGTGGCCGCGGCCAGCAGGCCCCGCACCGTGGAGGGCGGCGGCACCGGGAGCCCACGGGTGAGCCCGGGGAAGAACGGATCCCGGAAGGACGCCACGGGCGCGTAGAACGTCAGCCTCCACGCCGGAAGCGGTTCGGCGTACGACACCCCGGTCACTCAGCCGCGTCGTCGAACCAGGCGTCCCATGCGCCTTCGCGCATCTCGGACGCCAGACCGAGCAGGATCGTACGAGGATGGTCCACGACGACGGTGCCGTCGGCGATCTCCTGCGCGCACACCTTCTCGAAGTCCTCCCGCAGGTCGTCACGGAACCCAGGGCGCCACCCCACCCGGACGGGCGACACCCACTCCCCGTTCCACGCGGACAGCTCCTTGCGCAGTACATCGCCCCGTACCACCAGACCGTCCTCATCGCCGGTGATCACATGTGCGAGTGGATTCACACCCCCTTTGAACGGCACCATGACGATCAGGGAAGGGACCCGGTCCCCGTAATGAAGTGCCTGCTTGGCGCCTCCGCTGAGATGGGCGATCGCCTCCAGCAGCAGCGCGGCCCGGTGTCGGCGCTCCTCGACCGGAAGCCGTACGGCACCCTGCCCGCGGAACATCTCGGTGCCGGCGCCCAGCGCCGCGGCCTGGGCGACCTGGAGGGCCTGCTCCTGGGTCAGATAGTTCGGCCGCCCCACACCGTCGGAGTTCGGCAGGGTGAAGGTGCCGATCCTCGGCAGGTCGAGCAGGAACGGGGCGGCGAGGTCTGCGGTGTAGAACTCGTGTCCGTGCAGAACGGGCTCGCTCACCCCGCGCGACATCACCCCGAAATCCTCCGTCGGGTGGACCGGCGCCACCGACATCAGCGTGCCGAGCATGAACGGGCTGTCGCGGAGCGTCGTGGCGGCATCGTCCTTTTTCGCACCCGCCCGCATATACCCGAACAGATCGTCATCGGCGTACGTGATCGGGTCCGCGTCGGTATTCGCCTTCTGGGCCCGGTTCTGTGCCTTGCCCACCCGGGTCACGGGCGATGCGGGCGCTCCGCGCTCAGCCATCCCGTCCCGGATCCAACGGCGCACGGCCTGGGCCGAGACATAGGGGTGGCGACGGCCGCGGACGGTCGCGTACTTCACCCGAGCCGTGGTGTCCTCGCCCTTACCGTTGTTCGGAGCACCGGCTTCCACGGAAACCAGCATCCTGCCCGCCAGGTAAGCCATTACGCCCCTCCGAAGTAGTACTCGTCGTCCGCCGCCAACACGGGCTGCTCCAGCAACGCCTCGACCCGCTTCCGCTCCTGCGGATCCTCGGGCGGTTCGGCGACTTCGATGCCGCGCTCACCGAGAATGCGTAGCACCTCGGCCCCCAGCAACATGCGGTGCTCCCAGGCACGGGACCGCTTCCCGATCAACGGCTGCCAGGCCGCCGGGTCGACCTCGACTTTCCGTCCGTCCAGTTTCAGTCGGTATCCGGCCTGGTAGAGGAGTTGCCCGAGGCGGTAGCCGCTCAGCCCGGCGTTCCGGTACTCCGCCAGCCGGCCGCGCGGACTGCCGCTGCCGTGCTCGATCCAATCGGCGATCAGCGTCGCCACGCCTTTCAGGTCCGGCTCCATGCCGTGGACCTCCTTCTCGTAACGGAAAGCGAGCCGGGTGAGGGCCGTACGATCCCCGCCGGTCCACCGATCGGTGTCCCACAGCAACCGGTGAACCTGCGACACGAGGGAGCGGCTGCGCCCGTCCTCGGCCTCGAAGACCAGACGCGCGGCTTCTCCAGCCCCGTCGACGGATACCCGTCCCTCGCGATCCCGTTGGGTGAGTGCCAGTTCCAGGAGTCGCCATCCCCGGCGCAGAACCTTGTTGCCGTCCACCGTGGCGAGGAAGCGCGGTACTGCCCGACGCGTCCGGGTCACCCGTAGCCACGGCTCCTGGTTGTCGTTCTTGAAGCTCCACAACGTGGTGGCCGACAGGCCGCCGTCGACTGCGAGCAGCGCCCGCAGAGCGACCAGTTCGGGTCGGGCGCCCGCGCCCAGACCGGCGAAGCCGATATGCGCGATACGGCGGGCCCGCCCCACGTTCCGCACCGTGAACTCGTATTCGGTCGCCTGGGTTTCGCACGAAAGGACCGTCGCCGACCCCGCCGTCACCCACGCCCCGTACGGGAGGGCCCACATCGCGATCCGGCACCCCCGGCACACGGGCCAGCCGCGTATCCCCGGTGGCAAGGAGTTCAACGCCTTATTGGTGTCGAAAAGAGGCAGCATCGACTTAGCCCATAGAACCGATGCCAGAGTGCCGCAGAAGGTGCAGGGGGTCGAGATCTGGGCGCTGTCGTCCGGCGCGAACATCGGCTCCAGGGCCTCCGTGAGGAGAGCCTTGTCGCGAGACCGGCCTGCATGGGTCGGCTTGGAGTTCGGGTAGAGGGCGAACAGAACCTTCCACCAGTCGTACGCCGCCTCAGTCTTCGCCGCGACTGCGGAGCGCACGGCATCGGTCAGCACGGACCGGGCGACGCCGTCGAGGTCCTCCGATGTCACCTGGTCGGGGCACTTCTTCCCGGCGATGACGGTCACGGCCCATGCCCCGGCGCGCTGCAACGGATGGCCGGTCGCAGTCAGCACACCGGTGCTCACCGGATCCATCCGAATCCCTGCACCGTGTCGAGGCCGAGCCCCCATGAGCGGATGGCGTCCACGAACCGAGGATCGGCCTCCATCGACACCCGCACCTGAGCCCCGGTCCGGGGTGCTCCCCGCACCGTGAAGCGCCTGCGCGGCCCGGCCTCCAGGACTCGCAGCCTATGGGGAGCGGGGAGCCCTAGCACGTCGGCCTTGTGGGTGAGGTTGTGCTCCAGGCGCTCGACGTAGTGCGCGTCGTCGGGCAGCAACTCGCGCCCTTCGCGACGCAGGACGACCGGGGTCGCCGTCTCCAGCTCGACGAGCCCCGCGGTAGGTCCTGGCGCACTGACCTCGACGGTGAAGCCCTGGACCCGGAGGTGGGCGGCCCCCCAGACGATCTCGGCCCGCCGGGCCAGCGCCGACACCAACGCGGCAGCAATCTCCGGCACCGGCGACCCGAACCACACCGACCCCTGAGGCGATGTGGTGTAGACCCCCCTCTTCCGAGGAGCTCCTTTGAACTGCGGACTGGTCACCCCGACCGGCTTGAGCGGATGACCGCCCCATCCTTCGTCGTGCAACGAGCGGGCGAGGGCTGGATCGTGCTCTTCCAACAGTCCGTAGACAACGCCACGTGCGGGCCGGTGCACGTCGTCCCATTTCAACCAGGGGGTGTCTGTTAAGACGTCGACTCTCATGCGCATGCGAACCTGCTCGGAGATCTATACAGGGGATCGTTATCTGTCATGATTTGCAGGGTATATAGGAAAAACTGACTGATGGTGACTCTCCTGAGAATCTCACCTGAACGATTCTTGTGTGCTACGAGGCTTCGCCCGCTTGGTGATTGCCGTGAAGCGGGGAAGTCGCATGCGGTTGCTTGGGGCGGTCAGCAGTGTGCGGTGCGGGAGGGGTTCAAGGCAAAGCGGTGTGACCTGGCGGCCTGCGCTACCGACGGGTTGCCGTGTCCTGTGCCACGGCACTCCTTGGGGTGTGTGGCCAGGAGGGGCAGTGAAGCTCGTCTCCGGACGCGTCGCGCTTTGCACTTGGCGAACGGTCGCAACGCGACTGCGTGTATGCCTGGCTTCAGACTGCGGGCTAGCATGTTCGCGCCTGGTTACTTCGGTGACAAGGTGCTGTTGCTGCCCTGAGAGGGATCGCAACAGTGTTGTTGCTCTTCATTCTTCGTCATCACCCCTATTGGGATGAGGGGAGTCGGCAGCCCGATTGGGTGCCGACTTCCCTGTGGGGCGTGATAGCGCCGAATGGGTTGCCTGATTGTGTCGCGGCCTCATCGTGGGCGCCAGACGTGAAGAATGAAGGGGAACTACACTCGACAGCGACTGGAGAAAGCGCCATGATTCGAGCACCAGGCCAAGAATGCGGTGATACAAACCACCGGTGGTCAGTCTTCGTCGCATGTTTTGGCATGTACGTGCATAGCCGTGCGGCTGCGGGAACCTCTAGGGTCAATGCGGAACTTCTGGCTCTGAGTGCTGCGGTCACTATCGCCTGGGCTATGACGCGCGGTGACTCTTGCCATGGATGTGGCCTCGGACTCGGAGCCATCGGTTCCCGTATCCCTCAGCAGCGCAACCCAGGTTCGAACTCGTAACGGCGGCACGAGTGGGAGTAACTCAAGCCACTCGTGCAGGGTGCTTGCTCCCCCTTCATTTATTGTTGAAGGATCGAATTTCGGGTGGCCTGTCGCCTCCGTGCTGAACCCTCCTGGGTTGATGACGACCAACAGCCCCCAGCTCGACACCCTCCTCGCAATCGAGTTGGGGACCCTCCTGGGTTGATGACGGCGACAGTCCCGACCTGACCGTGCCCGTCGGTATGTTGTTGCGAACCCTCCTGGGTTGATGACGACACGGTTCTGGTGGCACCCGGAGGACCCGGCCAACCGTTGCGAACCCTCCTGGGTTGATGACGACCCGCCGGGCGCTTCTTCCGCGACGGGGATGGCGAGGTTGCGAACCCTCCTGGGTTGATGACGACCCGGCGACGGAGCCGCGGTCGGCGTCGGGCCGGACGGGTTGCGAACCCTCCTGGGTTGATGACGACCCCGAGGGTAAAGTCGCAGGTCAATGGCCCTCTTTGAGCCTCTGAAACTGGGCATTCTGCAGTGGTCGGATGGTCATGCAAATGCGCAGGTCAGGCTTGGTGCGACTGGGCCACCGGGATCTGGTCACGCGGCTGGCTCAAGCATGCCATGTGGACCCTCCTCAGCGGAGAGAGTCGGCTCCTTGGACCAGTTGTGACTGGCCCTACTTCCTATCTGTCGATCAGTCTGCCCTCTCGGGGTCCGCCGGCCGGATCAAGGCGGCGACGTTCAGCGAATGCCCACGAAGACGCCGCAGCAGCAGCGAAGGCAGCAGGGCCCTCCCGGAGACGGGTCAGAACCCCGAGGAGCAGGAAGTGGGAGACGGCCAGGATCGAGCCGTGGTGTTGTGCCGTGTGGTGGAGGAACGTCGCGCAGTGATGGGCGCGGGTGTGGAAGTCCGTGAGGCTTTCGCCGTCTTCGCAGCGTGAGGAGGGGGTGGTCAGGCGGTGGGTGCGCCAGGTGCGGTAGGCCGGGGGATATGTCTCGGGGGTACGGCCGAGGACGATGCTCGGGGCGCGCCATTCCGCGAGGAGGCCGGAGGTGGCGATGATCGGCAGGCCCGTGAGGTGCGAGATCAGGGTGGCGGTCTGGTGGGCGCGGGGGATCGGGCTGGCGACGATGGCGGTGATGTCGTCGGGGAGGGGCAGGGCGCGACGCACCTGCTGGCGGCCTTCCGCGGTGAGGGCGGCGCCGTGTGGGGCGTGGAGGCCGGGGCGGTGGCCCGCATAGGTGCCGTGGCGTATCAGCCAGATGTCAGCCAAGGATCCAGCCCCCGTCGACGCGCAGGGTCTGGCCGGTGATGAACCCGGCGTCGTCGGTGGCGAGGAAGGCGACAGCGGCGGCGACGTCGTCGGGACGCCCCCGCCGCTGGACGCACTGGCGGGCGAGCTGTCGGGCGGTCATGGCCTCCGGGTCCTGGACGACGGTGTCCTCGGCCGGGACGCGGATCGAACCGGGGGCGACACAGTTCGCGGTGATACCGACGGGGCCGAATTCACGGGCGAGGGCGCGGGTGAGCCCTTCGAGGCCGGCCTTGGCGCTGATGTAGCCGACGAGGTCATGTCGGCCTGCGGTGGCGAGGACGGAGCCGATGGTGATGATCCGGCCCCAGCCACCGGCGGCCATGGTGGGCGTCAGCTCGTGGGTGAGGAGATAGTGACTGGTCAGGTTGGTGGCGAGTGCCTGGTCCCAGTGGTTGGGGGTGGTTTCTGCCCATGGCCGGCGCGGGTAGGCACCCGCGTTGCTGACGAGGATGTCGATCGGGCCGAGTAGATCGGCGGCCCGGGTGCAGAGCACACGTACGGCGTCGGCGTCGCGAAGGTCGGCGGGCAGCGGGACGGCGCTACCGCCGCTGCCGGTGATCCGGGTGGTGAGTTCCGCCGCGGCCCGGTCGTCGTCGAAGTGGGCGACGGCGACCGCGGCGCCGTCGTTGGCGAGGCGGTCGGCGAGGGCCGCGCCGATGCCCCCGGTGGCTCCGGTGACCAAGGCGGTGCGGCCGTTCAAGGGGCCGGACACGGTGCCTCCATCGGGATGAAGTAGGTGGTGGGGTCGAAGGCGCCACTCATCGCCTCCGCGAGCCGGACGACGAGCACGAGTCGGTCCTCGGGGGCCAGCTCGGCCAGGTTGTAGACGCCGAGGATCCGCATTGCCAGATAGGGGCGGAGCAGGCTCGCGAGATCCGCCCTGGGACAGAGACGGTCGACGACCGGCCGTACGAGTCCGGTCCAGTACATGGCCACGGCGGTTCGGCGGGGCGGCGAGAGACGCGAGACGTAATCGATATGGATGGTGCTGGTGGTGCGGTCGACGTCCGCGCGTCGGATCTGCGGGGTGTTGACCGGGACGTGGGCGAACGTTGCGGGGTGATCGGCGAAGGCCGTCGGGTTGTACATCGGTACGAGCCAGCCGCCGAGGACGGAGGCGTACCAGAGGAAGTTGGCGAACTCACCGAAGACGCTGTTCATCCCCGCCGTGTCGTAGTCGAACCAGGCCAGGGGATCGGCGAGGTTGACGTCGGTCGGGTCGCCCTGGGTGAGGGCCGCCCAGACGGGCCGACCCGTGGAGAAGTGGGCGCGTAATCCGCAAAGGGCCGCGTCCCAGTCGAGGCGGTGGCGGCGGCCATTGATGATCAAGGTGTGGGCGCCGAGACGGGAGATCGGGATGTCGACCAGTCCGTCGGCGACGAGGAAGTCCCGTCCGGCGTAGTACGTGTCCAGCCGACCGCCCGGAGCGGCTCGTTCCCCGTACAGCTTCTGGACGATCCGGGCCGGATCCGTCCGCGCCGCGGTCGCCAGCACGACCCCGCGGTAGGCGGCCGTGAGCTGCTCCATATAGGCGCGCAGATCACCGCCCGTCACGTCCCCATTGAGGAGGTCGAGCAGAAGCCCACGGTCTCTGCCGCCGGGAAGCCGTTCGTACGCGAGGAGATGTCCACCCGGCACACGCAGATGGGCGTGAAGGGCGGGGACCCGGTAGTGCCCGGCGAGGCGGGCGTGGCCGCGGATCTCCTCGCGGGCCTCGTCCCGGCCTCGCGTGTACTTCAGGAGCAGGGGACGGCCGAGGATGTCGACGGGAAGGATCCGGTTGCGGGTGAAGTGCCGTACCGGGCCGATGCGCAGAAGCGGCCGGGCGGTCACTGCCGTACCCCGTTCAGCAGGTCGAGGCACACCTGGGCCAGGGCAGCCGGCGGGAAGGCGTCCATATGGAAGTCTCCGTCCGGGGCGAAGGCGTCGCGGACCGGGCAGAGGTCACCCTGGTGCATTCGGTCGGACAGTTCGGTGGCGACGGCGTGGTGGTGGGGCAGCCCGGTGCGCCATTTGCCGTGGCCGTGGCGCGCGTACAGCCCCACGACCGGTGGCCCGCCGCCGCTCCCGCCGTCGGCCATCGCGGCGAGGTGCGTGAGGCCCGTGTCGTTTCCGACGACCAAGTGGCAGTACGGGAACAGGTCCACGAGCTGGTCGGCGGGGACACCGTCGAGGTGGAGGGCTTGCACATGGCGCCTCGGTGCCTCCGGGGAGACGTGGACCCCCTCGGCCGGGTCGCCGCCGATGAGGAGCAGCCGTACCTGGGACTGGTGGCGCTCGGCGATGTGCTCGGCGAGGGCGACGTAACGCCGGGCCGTGTAGTCCTTGCGCTCCGGCCAGCTGGTCGCGGTGATGGCGGCCATCGTGAGACCGGTCAGCCAGCCCGCCGATCGCAGGTCTTCGACGAGCTGGGTGGACGCTGTCGTGAGGACGGGCGTGAAAGGTGCGGTGCCGGGCAGCCGGACGCCGAGCCGCCGTTCCAGTACCAGGTAGTGGCGTGCGGGCAGATCCGGGTGGGCGCGGCCGTCACTCGACCAGCAGGGTGGGGCGGCAGGGTCGCACACCACGTTCACCGCGGCGTCCGCGCCATGCTGTTCGACCCCGGCACGGTCGCCGATCACGGCACGACGCCCGCAGGGCGTGGTGACCGTGGGGCATGTGATGAGTCCGGTACGGGTGATCAGCCCGGTGTACGGGCCCACCGCCCGGATGACCACACGCACCGAACGCAGCCGCAGCCACTCGACCAGCGCGCGGACTGCCGAGAGGGCGAGCAGAGTGTCCCCGAGCTTTCCTTCGAAGGCCACCAGGATCTCGCCGCAGCCGCTCAGCCGGTGGACGAGCTCCGCCGACGCCGGAACGGGGAGCGGTACGCCGACGGGTAAGTCGGCGCGGTCGTACCCGAGGGGAGTGGTGTGGACGGCCCCGGCGGGTACGGCCCGCGAACCGGGCCGGAACCGGATGGCCGCCGAGGCGATCGAGGTCATTCCGGGCCTTCGACCGTGGTGAGGGAGACCAGCGGCAGACCGAGACCGGTGAGTAGGTCACGGGCCCCGCGCGTGGTGTCCTCGACCAGGCAGGCCGCCACCAGGGGGACGGCGCCGGCCTCGCGGAGACGGCGGGTGAGGTCGGCGAGGGTTCGGCCGGTGGTGACCTCGTCGTCCACCAGCACGATGCGCTGCCCCGGGGCGATGCCGTACGCGAAGACGTCGGTGCGCATCGCGTGCGGTTCACGGAAGCGGACCACGCCGTCCAGCGGGAGATGCAGTTTCCAGGCGATCTTGTACGGCAGCCGGGCGGCACCGGCGACGGAGACGGTCGGCAGGATGCCTCCGGCGTCCAGGCCGAGGAGGAAGTCAACGGACAGCGGTCCGTCCGTCGCCTGTTCCTGTACGCGTCGCCACAGGCGGGTCCCGGTCGCGGCCAGGGCGTCGGGGTGGACCGGGGCCTCCAGGCCGTCCAGGGAGTGGATGACGCGTTCGCGCCTGCTCGTGGCGCCGACGCCCAGACGTTCGACGATCCGGGCCGAGAAAGGCGGCACGGTGATGGTTTCGGGCATGGCGAAGCTCCTGTCGAAAAGGAGGGATAGAGGAGAAGGGGAAGTGCTCAGGCGGCGAGTTGGCTGGCGTACCAGGCGAGGAGCTGGTCGACGGCCGCGACCACCGGGTCGAGGACCGTCCCGACGTTCCCGTCGCGCCAGGCGGCCGCGACCTCGGCCGAAGAGGGCACGGCGAAGCCGGTGAGACCCGGCAGACGAGATGCCGCGCCGAGGATGATGTCGGGTCCCGCGTCCCAGCGACCGTGTTCCCGCAGGACCAGACGGCAGGCCAGGACGAGGTGCTTGTAGAGCTGCCGCAAGGTGTCCGGACCGGCGTCGATACGCAGTCGGCGCAGGGTGATGACGACTTGAGGGAGCTCGCGGAAGGCGGCCAGGGCCAGCTCGTCGCGGGTGATCGTCGGCAGCTCGATGCCCGGGGCGGCGTACAGGACGGGCCGTCCCCGCTGAAGCTGATACAGGGCGAAGTCCAGCCGCGGGGTGAGGCGCTCGGCGGTCAGTTCGCCGGGCGTCACCAGGGTGGGGCCGAGGGCGACCGCGCCGTTCAGGGCGGCCCGATAGCGTGTCAGGGCCTCGTGGATCCCACCGAACGCCTTGTGCTCGGCGACCACGAGGAGGTCCAGGTCCGACCAACCGCTGGTCCAGGTGCCCTCGCCGGGGCTTCCGGTCAGCGCCGCGAGCCGTACGGCGGGGCCGTGCGCCCGTATCGCGTCGGTGAAGTCGGCGGTCGCCGACGCGATCGGGGCCGGCAGGCCCAGCCCATACGGAGTGGCGACCCGCAGCTCGGCGGTACCGGGCGGGACGGCGATACGACGAAGCCGGGCGCGCAGGGCGATGACGCTGCCCGAGTTGTCGATCACGTCGTCGGCGACCGCGGCCACCTGGTGGGCTCCGCGACTCATCTTGATCTCGTCCTTCGCGGCGACGGCGTGCGCCGATGCCCCGCCCCTCTCGACGCGTACGGCGAAGGACGCGTCGAGGTAGACGATCCGCAGCCGGTCGCCCATCAAACGCTTGAGTTCGGTGATCGAGGCGTCGTCATGGACCGATTCGACGGTGAACAACCGGGTGTCGACATGGGCGTCCGCGAAGCGGTTCAGCTCGGCGAGCAGCAGCTCGGCCTGGCGCCGGGCCGAGAGCGCGTATGGATCCGCGAGCCCTTCCCGGTGCGCCGCCTGCCGCAGCAGAAAGCCGATCTTGAGGCGCTGGGCTCCGCAGACGCGCCGTACGAACTCGGCACTGGTGCTCTTGCCGCATTCGCTCAACCCGCCGAAGGCGACGACCCTGCGCAGATGACGGCTCGGCGTGATCTCCGCCGGGTCGGCGTCGTCCCGCCCGTACAGCTTGTACCGTGCCGCCGCGGGCAGCCGTCGACGCCCGGCGGCCACATCGGCGACTAGCTGTATTGACCACGAGCGTTGTTGACGCTGGTTGGGTCTTGATCATGACGAAGACCTCCGGTGTGGTGAAGGTGTCTAAGCTGCACCGCACACGGA